>JBBRJL010000541.1:0-2306 GCA_038219375.1 Chitinophagales bacterium
TGTTTTTCGCCATCATCAATAGTATTTTGTGTCTTGTGGCCAAAGATGGTAATGTATATTGGTTGCACTCCATCATAAGTTTTGTAATTTTACTTGTCGTTGGTGGCGGTATGGCCTATGCTATCAGCGGTGTTTCGATCAATGAAGCTGGTTCTGTGAGGTGGATTTATGTCGTTTTTACCTTTGGATATTTGGTGTTTTTATCGATAGTCAATTTCATGAAATTTGTCGTTAAATTGGCCCAAAGACAAGATAAAAGAATGCGAGGAGAAGATTGAATTTTTTAATTTAAATATTTTTAAATATGAAATGGAGCATTTTTTGTGTAGTTTTATTGGGCATGTGTATAGCGTGTAAAACCAAAAATACAAATAATATAAAAACTTCCGACGTAGAAGCGAAATCAACTGTTGTGACTGAAAATGTTACTAGACCTTATATCATTAATAATCTCGGTGATACCATCATCAAGGTAGTAAAAACGGATGAAGCCTGGAAACAAATACTAACACCGCTCGAATATAATGTCCTTAGAGAAAAAGGTACGGAACGATCTTTTACGGGGGATCTTCTGGAGAATAAGGTTGAGGGTTTATATACCTGCCGCGGCTGTGGCTTGCCACTTTTCGCTAGCAAACATAAATTTGACAGTGGAACAGGTTGGCCAAGTTTTTACAATATACTAGACAAAAATCTAATACATGAAGATACTGACTACGACCTAGGGTATCCACGTACTGAGCTATCTTGTGGAAAGTGTGGAGGACATTTGGGACACGTATTTTCAGATGGCCCCAAACCTACAGGGCTTAGATATTGTATAAATGCTGTTTCATTGGATTTTGTGAAGACGGAGTATTAATTCATTCACTTTTTACTTTTTTCTGGCCTTTTTACTTTTGTTGTAATCCATAAAAATAAATTCTCCCAATCCATCTAATGATGAGTAGAATGCTTTACCATTGTTTGTTTGTGTAAATTGATCTACAAAATTCACTAAGTAAGGATCTCTGGCAATCATAAATGTCGTCACGGGTATATTTATTTTTCTACAGCTAGCTGCAAGTGCGAGTGTACGATTCAGGATTTTCCTGTCCAATCCGAAACTATTTTTATAATACTGTTTTCCTTTTTTAATGCACGTGGGTTTACCATCGGTGATCATCATGATTTGTTTGTTGGGATTCTTACGTTTTCTTAGCAAATCCATGGCCAGTTCTAGTCCAGCAACTGTATTAGTGTGGTAAGGTCCCACCTGTAAATAGGGTAAATCTTTGATCTCGACACTCCATGCATCGTCACCAAATACAATGATATCAAGTGTATCTTTCGGATATCTGGTGATGATTAATTCTGCAAGTGCCATAGCTACCTTTTTTGCTGGCGTGATTCTGTCTTCACCATACAAGATCATCGAATGCGAAATATCAATCATTAATACCGTACTGGTCTGACTCTTAAAAAAAGTCTCATGTATTTGCAAATCTTGTTCCGTCAGTTTGAAGTCATCCAATCCATGATTGATTTGAGCATTCTTGAGTGTTTCTGATATAGCAATACTGTCGAGCCTGTCACCAAATTCAAAAGGTCGGAGTTCTGAAGTAAATTCGTCTCCTTGCCCCGTTATTTTGGAGGTATGGTTGCCTGTTTTCGACTTTTTTAGTTGGTCAAAGATGTCATCAAGGGCCTGCCTACGAAGGGCAATCTCCATTTTAGTAGTTGGGTTGAAACCTAATTTACCGTCTTTCCCTTTATTATTAGCGATCAATCCCTTGGCAATCAAGTCTTCTATAAAATCTGCTATCCCATAATTTTTGTCTGTAAGGTTGTAATGTTTGTCAAGTTCTGTCAACCATGACAATGCTTCTCTTACGTCACCAGAAGTGTGGACTAGTAAATCTTTAAATATCTTTAATAACTTCTCAAAAGGATCGACTTCGTCCCCATCTGCCTCGTAATTGCTAAAATTCCATCCGATCATGATTGCTATTTTATTTGATGTGAAACATATTATAAACCATAAGGTTGACCTATTTTATATTTCCTCACTTTTATCCAATATTCCCCAGGTAGAGTCGGCTTTTAGTTCGATGGTCGCTAGATATTTATATGGTTTGCTTTTCCCCCACTCATCAGGTGAAATCATAGAGATCAACCAACTCTCATCTGTCTTTGCATACAAAAAGTAAGTATTGCTTATGATAGGTTTAAAACCGCAGTCCGCTTGGTATATTTTCTCGGAGAGAGCTATTCTATCGTGGATGTTTTGTGCCTGACGTATCAAAGTTTCTACCTGCTCTTTTATT
>JBBRJL010000542.1:0-2304 GCA_038219375.1 Chitinophagales bacterium
AAATGTTGAAAGATATGCGTCCCGGTACTGTCATAGTAGACGTTGCAGTAGATCAAGGTGGATGTATCGAGACCTGTAGGCCTACCACACATGACGATCCTACGTTTATTATAGATGATGTAGTGCATTATTGTGTAGCTAATATGCCTGGTGCTGTGCCTTACACTTCTACCCTTGCACTTACTAATGCCACACTTCCTTATGCACTTCAGCTTGCTGGAAAAGGATGGCAAAAAGCTTGTCGCGAAAACAATGAGTTAAAGTTAGGCTTGAATATCGTAAACGGTAAAGTCGTTTATCAAGGTGTAGCAGATGCTTTTGGATTAGAATATACCGATGTAGATACAGTGCTATAATAAAATAGCTGATTTATATTTGCCTGTAAAATTTGAGAGAGTATAAGGAACATATGTTTTTTATATTCTCTTTTTTTTACCATGAAACCCAATCATAAAAAGGGTAATTGTTAAACCAATTCCTTAGTGTATATGTTATTTATCGAATATCACCTTCTCATATTTCAAGATTATACAATAAACACTCCCAATAATATTTCAACAACGTTTATTTTTTTTGCAACAAGGCCCGAAACAATCAATTTTTCATTTTAAAACAAATCATATGTCTACAAAAATTTTACTTATACTTTTATCTACCTTAACCATAACGAACACAGTCGAAGGTCAATTATTCAAGCTCACAGAAGTCGCAGCAGGATTTAACAAACCTGTTGATATTTCAAATAGCGGAACTACAGACGACAAAAGAATATTCATCACAGAAAAAGATGGTAAAATCAAAATCATAGATGAAACGGGAACTGTCCTAAGTGCCCCGTTTTTGGATATTGATAACAAAGTAAATTCTGTATCTAATGAAAGAGGATTATTGGGTCTTTGTTTCCATCCTGACTATAGTGCTAATGGATTCATCTTCGTAAATTATACCAATAATAATGGAAATACGGTAGTCTCAAGGTTTACAAAAAGTTCAAATAACGATAACACAATTGATGCGACCTCTGAAAAAATAATAATCACTGTCGTACAACCATTTGAAAACCACAATGGAGGTGAAATTAATTTTGGCAAAGATGGATACCTTTATATTGGTTTGGGAGATGGAGGAAATGGTGGTGACCCAGGCAATAGATCTCAGAATCCTAAAAATTTGTTGGGTAAAATCTTAAGACTTGATATAGATATAGAAAATGCACCTTACGGAATACCTGATGACAACCCTTTCAAAAACAATGTAGATACCCTTCAGGAAATATGGTCTTTAGGCTGGAGAAACCCATGGAGATTCAGTTTTGATCGAGCAACGGCTGAGATGTGGATTGCTGATGTAGGTCAAAATAAATGGGAAGAAGTAAATATCGAATCTCCTGGCCAAGGTGGTCTTAATTATGGTTGGAAATGTTATGAAGGTCTCCAAGTGTATGACTTTAGCAAGTGCGATAATGGATCATCATTTGTGGCTCCTATCCATGTGTATGACAATAAATCTGATGTAGGTTGTTCCATCACTGGAGGATATGTGTATCGTGGCAGTCAAAATCCTGGTATGTTTGGCAAATATATTTATGCAGATTTTTGTACTGGAAGATTCTGGGCACTTTACAAAAACAACATTGGTGAATGGCAAAATGACGATCTAGCTGATTTACAAAACTTCCATTACGCTACTTTTGGAGAAGATATATCGGGTGAATTGTATGTAGCGAGTCTTAGTACGGGAAGAGTTTTCAAAATTTCTGATGGTACAAGCAGCACCACTTCATCGGCAATCCAATCATCAAAGATGCTTATCTCAACCAATCCGGTGAGCAATGAATTGACATGGAGTATCACATCAGATTATACTGGAGAAATGAACTGGAGTATTTATGACATCCAAGGTAGGTTGCTCAAATCTGTCAATACCACAAAATCTGATAACAAACAAACATATACAATCGATGTGTCAGAGTTAGCATCAGGTGAATATTTTATAAGAACCAAGGTGGATACTTCCGTTTCAAAACGATTTATAAAAATATGATCTTGTCTCTGGAATTTGATTGATTTGTTGAATTGTTTGATTTGATGGTTAGCGTATTTGCTTATTCAGTGGATTTCTTTCAAAACCATGAATTTTCAGATTTGGTAGACTTGGTGGATTATATTGCAAACAAGTTTGCAACTCCAATAAACACCGTTTTCCAAAGTCTGTGACTTTTGGACGGTTATCACACGGCCTCCTGACCGGTGTGAGATAATAATAGCCTTTCAAATTTATTTGGAAGATGTTAACCTATGTTGC
>JBBRJL010000543.1:0-2256 GCA_038219375.1 Chitinophagales bacterium
GTAATGCTTTTTGATGAAGACAACTTCCATCAAAAAGCATTATTTTTTTGTAGGTTCGACGGCTTTCCCTTCTCCAGGCTTGCCCCTTTTATATATGACCAAGCCATTCAGAAAGTTTCTTAAAATCTGATCACCTGCCTCCACGTAATTGGGATGGTCTTCTTTTCTGAAAAGGTCATTTAATGCTCCTTTTGTTATTTTGAACTCTACGAGGTTGAGAATCTCAAGAATATCTTCATCCCTTAGTTGAAGTGCTACACGTAGTTTTTTTAAGATATCATTATTAGATAGCATAACTGTCTTATTTTTTGGTGGATAATTCGTACAATAGTCTCATACCATCTAGTGTGAGATTTTTATTTACGTAGTCAAATTGTTCTGCCAGTGGTGGCAATATATCAGATAGTCCTCCTGTAGCTACTATTTTATAATCATCGTGAAGTTCTGATTTTATTTTGGTCAGCAGTTGTGTCACAAGACCTACATATCCCCACATTACGCCTGCCTGAATGGCAGAAACGGTATCATATCCAATAGCCGATGCTGGAAGTTCCACAGGTACTAATGGCAACAAAGCAGTGTGTGTAGATAATGACTGAATAGCTGTTTTTATGCCCGGTACAATGGTGACACCTGCTATCCCATCATTTTTATCCACAATCGTAAATGTAAGCGCTGTCCCAAAGTCCACTATGATACAATGGTCTTGATACAATTGAACTGCTCCATAAGCATTCGATACGATATCAGAGCCAATTTCATATGGATGTGGCACGTTGAAATCTATATTTTTGTAGACATCATTTCCCAAAATCAAAGCTTCTTGACCCGTCACATTTGATATAGCTTCGTTAATACTCTGATTCAAATCCGGCACCACACTACTGATGACAGCAGCCTTAATATCTGATGACGAAATACCCCATTCAAGCAAGATATTTCTCAGTGCATTTTCATAATAAAACTCTGGTTGTGTTTCCTTAGTCTCATTTCTGAATGTATTGCCCCATTTACCATCATGATACAACCCTAACACAATATTTGAATTTCCTATATCAATGGCTAAAATCATGACTCTAGTTGTATTTTTTGTCGATAAGAAATGTTAATATTTAATTCTCCAGCTTTTGACTTCACAATTGCTCGCACCACTTTGGATATTCAAATTACATCTTTGGTACAAAAGTAATTAAAATAACAACATCTCAAACTGATAAACCCCAATTGGAAATAAAAATAACATAGTGCTCTCCTTTAGGCAGTCACACCTTAAAGGGGGTCAGCTTCGAGCCAACAATGGGGTCAATGGTGGAAGAATATCCATTTTGAAAGTACAATCACCGACAAAATAAACCACAGTATGTATCTTAAATTCATATAAGTTTAAAAAATTCTGCCAGTACTTTTTTCTGTCTATAGGTTTGTTTGAGTGGATTCTGAAACGATAAGGTGATCAATTTGTGAAGTGCCATTTATATAGGTCAATATAATATTACCTCAAATCCGCAAGCCAAAACGTAAAAAGAGTTAAGAAGTCAATAAAATAAATACTTTAAAAGACTTCTAAACCTCAATAATTTACACTAATTTTGGTGAAAATCATAGCGGTTTGGCAAAAGTAACATATTCCACAGATAATACCCAAGCATTTGGCGGGGTGGAATATATATTGAACTTCCACAATTTATTTACTTTGCTTGTAAGCAATATTTATTGTGATATATCTTGTTTGAAAATTCATTTTTCTTAATCAGAGAATTAACGTATTAGAGTTTTTTGAACAAAACCTTCAATTTTCTTTAAAATGATCATGGCGGACATTTAAGCAGTTTTTAGTATCATTTTTGTAAATTAATTTGATTTAAGTACAAAATTATGTAAAAAATAAATAAATTTGTGTAAAATTTAATCAATTCCTACATGCAAGCTGTAAAGTACGCAAAAGTCAATTTTACGAATAAAGAAAAATCTGTTTTTTTTTCAGCGCTAAGAGCAAATATTGATGCTTATTTCGAAAAAAACAAAATAGAGAAAACAGGGGGTTATAAACTGCTTTTTAAAGCAAGTATGATGTTAAGTTTGTATTTAATACCATTTGGGTTGATATTATCTGGGCATTTTTCATATATGCAGATGCTGTTTATGACACTGCTGATGGGTTTTGGAGTGGCCGGAGTGGGAATGTCTGTGATGCATGATGCCATTCACGGGTCTTTTTCCTCATCTTCAATGATAAACCGGATTTTTGGCGCATCG
>JBBRJL010000544.1:0-2253 GCA_038219375.1 Chitinophagales bacterium
CATTGACATCTACCCCTATCATTTTTACACCATATCGTTCCCATACGCCCATTTTGTCAGCTTCAATAGCTAGATTAAGGGCTGTCTGTCCACCCATAGTAGGTAGTACAGCATCAATTTTTTGTTCTTCAAGGATTTTTATGATGCTCTCAACGGTCAGCGGCCATAGATATATATGGTCAGCTGTGACCTTGTCTGTCATGATGGTCGCTGGGTTTGAATTTATCAAAGTTACGATGATACCTTCTTCACGGAGTGATTTGGATGCTTGTGTACCCGAATAATCAAATTCACAAGCTTGTCCGATGATTATTGGTCCGCTTCCTATGATGAGGACGGATTTTATGGAAGTGTCTCTAGGCATAATAAGTGGAAATATTCTGATCGGGACACAAAGGTAAAACATTATTTATCGATTGACAAATATAGTGGCTTGGAATTTCAATTTTTCATTATGCATTTTTATATTTTTTGAAATTTTACCTAAGATATTGTTTCAATAATTTAATTTTTAATAGTTTCGCAATCTTTTTTGACAAAGTCAAAGTCATCAATCCAAATATAAATGGCAAAAAAAATTCTTATTACAGATAAAGTCCATAATTTACTTCCTGAAGGCCTGCGGGATTTGGGTTTTGAAGTGATATATGATATTACTGTAGATAATAACAAATTGGATAGAATTATACACGAGTTTCATGGTATTATTATTAATAGTAAAATAGTCATGGATAAGTCAAGGATCGATAAGGGAGTAAATCTTTCATTCATAGGTCGACTCGGTTCAGGACTCGAGATCATTGATGTCAAATATGCGAAGAGTAAAGGCATAGCTGTATATAATTCCCCAGAAGGTAATAGAAATGCTGTAGCGGAACATGAATTCGGGATGATTTTGGGTCTTTTGAATAATCTTGTAAGGTCAGATGGAGAAGTAAGGAATTTTCATTGGGAAAGAGAAAAAAATAGAGGCACTGAACTAAGCGGTAAAACCATAGGAATCATAGGAATGGGCCATACAGGGACGTCTTTTGCTGAAAAACTGTCTCCATGGAGACTTAATGTGATATCTCATGACAAGTATAGGGAGCGTTATCCTACTTCACTTCGTTTTGTCCATAAGGTTGATTTAAATACAATAATCGCTCAGTCAGACATCATCTCGATACATTTACCACTGACGGATGAGACAAGATACATTGTAAATGAAGACTTTTTGTCACGCTGTAAAGATGGTGTGATTATCTCAAATACATCAAGAGGACAACAAGTAGACACCAAAGCACTAATAAATGCATTGCATACAAAAAAAGTGGGCGGTGCTTGCCTTGATGTTTTCGAAAATGAAAAGCCAGAAACTTTTTCGGAAGAAGAAAAGATGATGTATAGTCATCTATATTCCTTTGAAAATGTGATTTTATCGCCACACATTGCAGGTTGGACTCATGAGTCTTTGGTTTTGATAGCGAGTGTGTTGTTAGACAAAATTAGGACTGGAGAAAATTGTTAAAATGTATCGGTGGATACATAAATGAATATAAATATTGGAAAAATTTTGTGAAAGGTTTTAGATTCATTAACATTGCGGACTTTTTAAGATATTTTTAACATAATCAAAAATTCAGAGCATGAATAGATTATTACTTATAGTTGCGTTTTTCATCATCGGATGGATGGGTATGACTGCCCAAACCACCATCGAAGGTAAGGTGACGGACAAGGAGACGAAGGAGCCAATTTTGTTTGGCACCATAGCACTTTACAGAGGTGGTGTATTAATTACAGGATCGGAAACGGATCTGGAAGGTAACTACTTTTTTTCGAATGTACAGCCAGGTACATATGATATGGAAGCTAGTTATGTGGGTTTTACCACACAAAAAGTAACCGGTGTCGTTATTAAAGCAGGTAGAACCAATAAGGTTAATTTTGATCTATCTAGTGATGCTATAGTAATGGATGTAGTAGAAATCAAAGCATATAAGGTTCCTCTTATAGAATTTGATAATACGACACAAGGAAATACAGTGACGGCTGAAAAAATCAGAGCACTTCCTACCAAGAACGTAAATGCCATTGCAGCGATGACTGCAGGGATTGCATCAAGAGATGGTGGTGATATTTCCATCAGAGGCTCAAGAGCAAATGAGACAGTTTACTTCCTCGATGGTGTAAGAGTCACTGGTAATCTTATACCACAGTCTGAGATTGAGCAACTTCAGGTTGTTATAGGAGGTATAGAAGCGCGTTATG
>JBBRJL010000545.1:0-2252 GCA_038219375.1 Chitinophagales bacterium
CAATATTGAGGGTTTGACTTTTTTGAAGAGTGATTTTTTTCGTAAAAGATTTATAGCCAACCCGTGAAAAAAGGATTTCTTGTTCACGATTTCCTTCTAATTTAATTGAATAAAAACCGTATGGATTAGAAGTTGTCCCGATTCGAGTATTGTTGATTGAAACACTCACATCACGCAAGGATTCTCCACTCTTTTGCTCACGAATAAATCCACTGAGAATTTGAGAAAAAGAAGGTGTATTTAGTAATATTATGGTTAATAGAAGGAGGATTTTTTTCATTTTTCAACGTAGATTTTTGCCCATTTATTTTTTTTATATGCTTTTACAATTCCACTAAATATTCGTTTGTTGGCATCTAATTCTGCAACTTCATAAGCTCCTTGCAGGGTAAAGAGAGGTTTTATCGTTGGATCATAAGTAGAAAATATAATCTTTTTATCATAAGCATTACTTTTAGGGTCATACTGTAATTTGGCTGTTTCTCCGTAAATAGTTTGTGTTCCTTCACAAGGTCTTCCATCTTGAATACAATTACCTGAAAAGTAGATGCTTGCGTTTTGTATAGTAATACTTGAATCAATTTTCAAGAAGTCTTCATCTTCATAGTAAATAATTTTTTTAATATTCCAAGTACTTTTGCTAAACATTCCTATAAACTGTTCAATATCCTTTTCCTTGTCTGTTTTACAAGCAGGAACAAAACTGATTAGAAATAAAATTGAGAGTATTTTTTTCATGATTTTATGAGGTTAAAATAGCCTTCTCATATTTTTATGAAAAGACTATTTTTAAGATGATTACTTATCTGTACGTCCAGTAAATCCACTTACTTTGATATAAAATTTATTGTTGGCATCAGAACTAAGTTTATGCACATAGCCTTTCCCTTGCCACCACCAACCTGGATAATAGATTCTATTTATCCACATTTCTCCTACATAATCATCCGAAGCATCAACACCATATGTAACAGACCCTGCGACAGTTCTTTTAACATCACCATGATTGACATCAATAGACCACCATCCATCATCTTCCCAAATACCAATAAAAAGTTCAGAATATTCATCAACGTTAAACGATGTGTATGCTTTATTTATCTGTGTATAAGCCCATGCTCTATCATCATTTATATCATGATAAGAAGCTGATGCACCGAAAATTGTACTTGTTGAGTTCTCTTTTACAAAAACCACCACTTCAATTTCGGGGTCTCCCATTAACCAATCTTCATAACCTGACCAGCCGTTACCGTCAGTAATCCCATTCAAATAGATATCATCACTATATTCAGAATAATACCAAGATTGCCCACCCATTACTCTTGAAGACATTAATTTCTTCTGAGAATTAAAAGGTATTGGTTCAGTTAATTTATCAGAGCCAGCATCTTTTTTCTTTGAAAATGCAATTGGCTTTAACTCAATTTTCCCTTCTTTCACAATTGACCGCTCATTTAAACCTACTGCAATCACTGGAAAATTAGGTTTCTTTTTTGCATCTAACCAATGTATATTCCCTTGTTTATCATAAGCCTTAATCAATTTTATACTTTTTTCATCTTTAATGTAAGAATAAGGGGATACAGCTACCAAAGGCTCAAAGTTTTCAGTATCCCATTTGTCAATATTGGCAGGTACAGAAATATTGAGTAGTGGAATGCTCGCTGCGGTTACTCTTAAATTTTCTAAGGCATTTGTCTTTGATGATGGTGAAGTTGTAGTATTATCTACAATAATGCTTTCCAAAGATTTTCCGCCAATAGTTTTGTCATCAACCCAATTGTATAAGATGTCATAATCTCCATCCATTTGTTTTGAGGCTTCCACTTTGATAAAATTTCTTACCTGTTTATCTCCCATTGATTTTGCTAATGCCTTCGCAACTTCTTCCATTCGAGTAAAATGCTCATTTTGAGAAAGTTCTTTTGCAATAACATCTTCCGATGGTTGTACATTCTTATCTTGCTCTTTACAAGACCACAGGCATAATGACAGTCCCACCGTCGCTATGCCCAAACGTTGTAATGTTTTTTTCATTACCTTTGCATTGGGTTTAATTGTTAGAAATTTGACCTTTAAGCCCCATCTGGTCGTCCAAACTTAGATTGGGGCTTAACTTTTGTAAAGATTTACGGTTTTTTTGGTCTTTCAAAGAAAAATCCACAAATCTGTATTCCGTACAGAATAATTTGTATTACTCAAAAATATTTAGCAGTCTGCTTGTTTTTCTGAATAGCATCTTCTATATT
>JBBRJL010000546.1:0-2250 GCA_038219375.1 Chitinophagales bacterium
TATCCATGATACCGTTAATTATGAACAGTTGTACAACATCTGCAAACAAGAGATGAGTAAAACTCAAAAACTATTAGAAACAGTGGTCTTCAATATCATTACTAGATTCAAAAATGAACTAACCAATATAGTCTCTGCAACTGTGAAAATGGAAAAAATAGCACCACAAATGGGTGGTAAGGTGGCAAAATCTGTCGTGGAAATGGAGTTTTAAAAATCACTCCCCTCCCACAGGTGCAAGCCGTACCTTGAGACCATCAATACCTTCACTAATTTTGATCTGACATCCAAGGCGAGAGTTTGATTTGACAAAAAAAGCTTGATCAAGCATGTTTTCTTCGTCTTCAGATGGTTCTGACAAATCATGGTCACTCAGGACATACATATGACAAGAAGCGCATAGCGCCATTCCACCGCATATACCTTCTACAGGAAGTTCGTAAGATTTGCAAACTTCCATCATATTCATAGCCATGTCTGTCGGGGCTAAAAGCTGATGTTCATTGCCTTCCCGATCTACTACAGTTACATTTATTATATTGTCTTCCATTCTATTGTTTACAAATGAGAATATTTCATGCAAAAGTAATGATATTTGATTAATCTTGATAAGAAATTGCAGATGTGCAAATATCTATTCAAAACCATTGACACCAGCTACCGTTGTGTATTTGAATGAAAGCTTCTGATCCGGATATATGTATTTAAACGCCGACTGCACCATGAGTGTACCTTCATGAAAACCACAAAGTATCAATTTGAGTTTGCCAGGATAGGTATTAATGTCTCCAATAGCGTAAATTCCTGGTATATTAGTACTATAATCTAACGTATCCACCACAATGGCATTATCTTTTATTTCTAGTCCCCATTCACCTATTGGGCCCAATTTGGGAGCTAGTCCAAATAATGGTATAAAATGGTCTACTGCGTAACTATACTTTTCTTTACCATCTTCTTCTATGATGATTTCTTTTAGTACGCCATTACCATTCAGTCCTACAGCTTGGGCATTTGTGATAAGATTAATCTTGCCAGCATGTGCTAGTTCCATGACTTTTTCTACTGAGTCTAAAGCCCCTCTGAAAGATGTTCTCCTATGTACGAGGGCTACTTCATCAGCAATGTCTGCCAAAATAATACTCCAATCCAAGGCCGAGTCTCCGCCACCTGCAACCAGAACTTTTTTGCCACGATATTTTTCAGGGTCTTTGATGATGTAATCTACACCTTTATCTTCGTAAGTGTCGATATTGTCAATAGGTGGTTTGCGTGGTTCAAAACATCCCAATCCACCTGCTATTGCAATGACTGGTGCACAAATCTCTGTACCTTTACTTGTGGTAAGTTTATACAGCTTTTCATCTATTTTTTCTAATTTTTCTGCTCTTTCTCCTAGCGTAAATCCTGGTTTGAAGGGCGCAATTTGTTTCATAAGATTATCAACTAACTCGCCAGCTAATATGGATGGATATCCGGGAATATCATAGATCGGCTTTTTGGGATAGATTTCCGTCAATTGTCCTCCCGGTCCTCCCAAAGAGTCTACCAAATGGCACTTGAGTTTCAACAATCCGGCTTCAAATACCGTAAAGAGTCCGACTGGACCAGCTCCTATTATTATTATATCTGTATGAATCATTTGCAAATTTATGAATATCGTAGCACCAACTACTGATATGAGAAAGACATTAACATACGATTTACATTGTTGGTTGCAAAAGTAGTGGTTGTTTATAAGATTGATACATGATTTTAAATTGGCTGCCCAATGATAAAGAACATAAATATTTTTCTTTAAGGCTATTAACTTCGTGACTCAATCACAAGAAATTCGATGACAAATATCTTAATTTTTATCATTATACTCCATTTGTTAGTAGGATTTGGATTCATACTTTGGAAGGTGGCGGGTCCTACAAAAGATAACGAGACAAAAGAATAATTATTTAGGCCAGGTCTATTAAATTATTCCTTTTGCTAAATCAATATCCATCATACATCTGAAATGGCCTTTTGGACAATGATCGTAACCTAGTTTTGAGCAGGGACGACAAGAAAGGTTTTCAACTTGAAGATCTATGTGTTTTGCTTGATTTTTGAAGCCATAAAAAGGAAACATACCAAATTCAGGTATTGTATTTCCCCACAAAACCACTATTTTTTTCTGTAACGCAGCTGCAATATGCAATAAACCTGTATCTCCTGTGACAACTCTATCAGCATGTTTTACGATGCCTGCACTCACTC
>JBBRJL010000547.1:0-2250 GCA_038219375.1 Chitinophagales bacterium
TTCAGATTTTCCAAATGGGGTGTATTTCATAAAGATGGAAAGAAATTACGATAAAATATTATACACAACCAAAATAATTAAAATGTAACTATCACTAATCGAGTAGACGGCCCCACCAGTCGAAACTGATGGGGAGCGCCTACGCCGCGGCGCACACAGTCTCACACCACCACCGTACGCATACATGATCTCTAGCCGCAACTGATGTTGCGGTTGTCTCGTGGTTGCTAGATGTTATAAATAAATTGTCAAAGCAAAAGAGATATTGTTTTTTCTCAGCAACTGATATCAAAATCATAAATTTAGTAAATGCTAAGGTAAAAATCCTATCCAAACCCGAGTGTCCCTAAAGACCTAAGATATAAAATATACACATCAATCTGTAGAGACAGTTTTTCCCAAGCCAATAAGTACAGCCTTATCTATGATTCCTTGACCTGTAGGAGGTGCAAGAGGATTTTGACCTTTTAAATTGATAATAGTTAATGGTGTGTTTCCTAAAGCTACAAAACTCGCTAATAAAGTATTGATTGTGGATGATGGCAACTTATTAAATCGGGAGTCAAATGTAGTGCCCCCATAAGTCATTAATAACGGAAAAGTCAAGGATGACAACGTAGGATTAAAATAACAACGAAAAGAACCACCCATCGTTATTAAGGATGGAAAAGAAAGGGATGTTAATACGCTATTTTGACGACATTCGAAATTTTGACAACTGCTTAATAATGGAAAAGTCAAGGAAGACAACATAGGATTAGAATAACAGTCAAAAGAACTACTCATCGTCAATAATGATGGGAAACTCAAAGAAGTTAATGCTGGGTTATTAGAAAAATTTCCTTGGGCTAAATTTGTGAGCGCTGGAAATGACAATGAAGTGAGGTTTTGATTTTCAGAACAGCCCAATAAACTTGTTACAGTTGTTAAAAGTGGTAAGGATAATGAAGAAAGTTGTGGATTAGATCCAAGATTTAATGAACTACTTTGTGTTAATATTGGAAATGAAATGGATGATAATATAGCATTGCTTGCACAAATGATATTGAATTTATTCGACGACATCACTGGAAAGGAAATACTTGTGAGTGATGGATTAGACTGAATGTTGATTAAAGATCCATTTGTAGTTAATGAAGGCATAGACAATGAAGTGAGATTTTGATTTTCAGAAATAGTGATTTTACTTACTACGTCAGATAAATTACTAAGACTGACACTAGTAAGTGCCGTATTATTTTGTATCACGAGTTCTATTAAATTCTGAAAAATATCAAGATTAATAGATGTTAGTGCTGTTGTATTCTGTATCCATACGAATTGGGTATTGGGTCCAAAATCACTAGCAATTTTTGCAGCAGCCTGCGCATCTGTCATATCTCCTTGGATGATGATGTACGATTTGCCTTCATTTTGCCATGTGGGGACGTTAACATTAGAGATTTTCAGTACTTGTCCAGGATTACCGATAGGTAATAGAAACCATTCATTGCCATTCCAGTATTTCATATCGCCAATAGCAGTTCCTTGTTTTTCTAACGACGCTGCACTTCTTTTACCTATCGTTCCATCTGAATCTCTAACTAAGACATCGGTTGCCGGATTGTTTTGATTGACTGTAGTCACTTTTAGTTGTCCTTGTACTTCGACTTCTTGTGCATGTACAGATAAGTTTACTATTACTAACAGAAAGATGTAAATGATTTTCTTTTTCATCATGATTTGATTTTTTTCGTTAATTGTTCTTTTAAATAAAATGCAAATTTATTGTTTTGTAACTATATTGCGTAATTCTCTCGGTCTTATATTTTATTAATATTTCTAAATATGATAAATAATTCATAAAAAGTTATCCCCAAAGGGTTATAAATTCAAGTAAGAGTGATGATAAGCAAACCTGAACTTCGCAGTTTTGCATTATCTTAATTATATGTAAAATTGAATTTGAACTTTTATTTTTCTTCTACTTTTGATAGGACAGAATATCATTAAACGTGACTTTATTAATTCATTAGAATTTCCTGAAGTATATAACTGGTCACAAAGTACAACCTTGCGCTAAGATGGGTTTATATTTTATTATAAATTACAAGCTTAACCTAGCATTGGAATGGATAGAAATTTGATATTTGATTAATTATAATTCCTTATCTTTGCCTCATGGCAATACAGAAATATCCGGTAGGTCTTCAGGATTTTGGTGGAATCCGAAAAAATGGTTTCGTATATGTGGACAAAACACCACATATA
>JBBRJL010000548.1:0-2249 GCA_038219375.1 Chitinophagales bacterium
CAGCCCCAAATAAGGAATAAAAAAAATAGGCTGTAACAAATCCAATTATACTTAATGAAAATGCAATTCTAGAGAAATATAGTAATCCAAATGCAATTAACATCCCACCCAAAACACTTGCTTGGAAAAATGTTCCAGCCAAAGTTTTAAAATATACAAGAGCTATGTGAGGTATATTAACGTAATCAACTATATGAATAAATTGATACAATTGAGAACTTTGGTTAATTGCGGATTGATTAATTGCATATATATGAGTTTCATCTAAATGAAGATTACTGAAATTATAGGCTGCCAATGAAACTATCCAATATGAAATGATAAATGGAAACGATAAAAAAGGAAGCTTATAATTACCCAAAACTCCTTTTAATGTAACGGTTAGCAATAACAATAAAAAAATGGCAGTAATAAACAATAGTATAAATGTACCATTAAAAGTAAATTCATAACCTAGAGCTAAACCTAGAAACAATGCATTAAATCCGTAAGTGCCAAGTTTAATCTCCTCACTATTAAAACCTATATAATAAGCACTTATATTTATAAGAATAACAGCTAAAAGTCCAAATAAACCAACAATAGGAGTAAAAAAAGTTACAATAAGAATAATGAAAGCAAAAAAGTTGTTTAATGAAAAGAACATTAAACTGTAACTATTTAAAACGGCTTGAACCCAGTAACTTTCAACAATTTTCTCCAGTTTCATTCTTACTATTAAGTATTTTAGATTTATTTACCGAAGGTTTATCTATTTTAAACCGTCCAACTAACTGTAAACATATTAAAATTAGTTAGACGAAGATTAGATATATTTACTTTTGACTTTGTTATTAAAAAAAGATTAATATTAAAATTTTTATCAGAATAAATCAACTAAATGGGATCTACAGTAAATTTAAAAAGTAAGATAGAAGCAGCTAATCTGCAAAAACTTAAAAAGCAATCGGTTTTTAAAAATTTTATCACTTGGTTCGAAATACCAGCCTATAATCACTATAGATCTGTTGCATTTTATAATTATATCTATGGTATTACGATTACTACGGTTGAAATAAATGGACTTGCAATGGGGTTTTTTCCTGCTGAAAGTGGTATTGGAGGAGCAATAGTAACAGGCCCAGGCAGCATGCCTAGTGAAGTTGGACCATTAATCTATTTAAATGGAGGAGAAGATCTGAATAACGTTTTATATAAAATTAATGAAGCAGGTGGGAGGGTAGTTATGGAAAAGACATATATCAGTGATGCTGCAGGCTATTTTGCCATATTTATAGATTCTGAAGGAAACCGATTAGCGCTTCATTCAAAGTATTAGACAAATATTAAAGTATGAATTCAAAGCATTACAATATTAATCAATTAAGAGTTGATTGCTGGAATGAGCTAAAAGAAAAAACAAATCAGATTTCTCGAATAGCTAAAAAAAAATTGGTTACTGAATGTTTAGTTGATATAAATACAATTCTACTTAACCTAAAAAGTATTGAGCAGTATTATGCATTTCCTGGTGCTCAAATAATCAAAGGTTTTATTCAATCAATCAAAAAAGGAGAATATAATGAAGTTGCTAATAAAGTTACTCAAATAGTAGCATTATTAGTAAGTGATAATGATCGTTTGCATCCAGAAATGATGGAACAATTTTTGGATGAAACTTATTTAGAAAACTCAAAAAAAGGCAAGCATATTACTACTTTAAGTAAAACCTATTTTGAAGTTTTACATGTAGAGGATATGAACATACAAGAAGAAATTACTATTAAGAAAAAAACTGTTGAGATAAGTGATCCAAATAGCAATTTTGTTTACAATATAGTGGTACAAAGAAATTTTCAGGATGCATTAATTGCACTTTTTTTTAATTACAATATTCAAGTAGCGGTTATTAGATACGCACCAATTAGGTATTCAAGTAATATTACTGAACTTTTAAAACCATTTATTCAAAATGTTCTAAAGGTTGATATATCCAATGTTTCTGACAAAGATCTTGGACCTTTACTTGGAAAATTTATTCATGAATTTCGCCCCGAATTAGATATATATTATATCACTGATTCATCATTAACTCATTTAGAAGACAACACTATAAAATCATTCCGAAGAATATTTTATAGAATGGAAGATTTGCAAGAATTGTATTTAACTATCATTAATGGAATTATTGAACGCTATAAAACCCCTTTTTTTACTGCATTAAAAGAATACAGTACTCGTCCTGTAAGTGTATTCCACGCTATGCCAAT
>JBBRJL010000549.1:0-2248 GCA_038219375.1 Chitinophagales bacterium
TAGGGTGAAAATGCATCTCCACTACTGGGAAAGTTCTGAGATCTCCACTTGGGTTGCGAGCTACGATGACTGCGATTTCCTTATCAATATCTACTATTTCTTCTATTAAAGTGGTGCCATCCATCAATTGATCTAGATCAATTTCACTTCTTACAATATGCACGCCTTTACCGTCATACCCATCGCTTCTCAATTTCTGAACAAAAGGTATGTCCAGATTTCCATCAGATACTGCTTGTAGGGTTTCGGATTTACTTTTATGCAAACTAAATGTAGAACTCGGAAATCCGGATTCTAGGTAAAATTCCTTTTGAAGACCTTTATCTCTAATTATTTTTAGTGAAGACGGCTTAGGATAAACGAGTTTACCCATTTTTTCTAAATCTTCAAGGGCTGACACATTTATATTTTCAATTTCAATGGTAATTATGTCTTTATCAAGACCAAACTGGAGTACATCATCATAATTATTGATGTCGCCACTCACAAAGTTACGGCATATCTGAGCGCTAGGAAAAGTTAAGTCTTTATCCATAACACTTATATCCAAGCCCAACTTACTACCTGCTTGACATAACATCTTACCTAATTGGCCACCACCAATGATTCCTATTTTTTGTGACAATTTATTCAAACTCAACTTAATATCATTTCTAGGGCCAAAGATACAAAAATATCGAGTAATCTTTTGTAACTTGAGCTGCCGATAATTGATATTAAAATAAATAGAAATTATTTTGTAGGCGTAAAATCTTTTGAAGCATTGAAAATTGTTTGGAAATAAAAAAATATATTACTTTTGTGCGATAGTTGGAATGACTGTTTGATGTTACAAAATGAATCTTTAATGAATTACATATTTTTTATTAGTCTTACCGTTTTGATTTTGTTTTCTTGCAAAGAAGAAAAGTCAAAGATTTTCCAAAGAGAATTGAATGGTAAGTGGGAAGTTTTTGCATCAGAAATGAATCAAAGACCTAATGAATTTATGCAGGAAGGATTTTTTGAATTTAATGAAGATCTTACCGTGCAGTCTAATTTATTTGATGACGGGAAGTCGCATAGTTATAGGGTAGAGGAGGAGAAATTAAAAATAGATACCGAAATTCCATTTGATCTTACCATTTCTAAAATGGAAAATGATACATTAGTTTTGGAAGGTAAAATGAGAATGTTTTATATGAAATATTACTTAAAACGACAATATTAGTTTTGATTTAGTTTTAGTAACTTGATGATTGAGTCCGCTCCGAAAATGCTACCTTTTTAATAATCAATCGTTTTTATCCCTTAACCGACCCCCGACCCATAAAAGGTTGACTGCCTGAAGGGGTGAACACCTAAAGGGGAAAAATTGATTATCATATCTTTATATATGTATGTTATTCAATTGTGATATTGTAATTACTTTTCGGACTGGACTCATGATTTAAATTTAATAATAAATTCTTAATCGGGCTTATTTTTACTTGTCGTAAAGAATACAGTTATTAATTTTTTAGAATATTCCAATATGATTACCATCAAAAAATGCAACTTTTCATCATCAAAAGTCTTACATTTGTAGTCTTAAAGCTGATGGTATGACTAGGTATCTTTTATTTTTTCTTTTGTTATTTAGTATTTTTGAAGGGAAAGCCATAAATCTTGACGTGAGTTCCTATGTTTTTCATGGGGCCAAAAGTTATGTAGAAATCTATTTAAGAGTTGATGCCAAAACTATTCAATGGGCTATCAAAAATGGGAAAAACGAAGCTGCTGTCGAATTTTTAATTTATATTTCTAATGATAAAAACGATATTGTAGGTTATGATAAGTTCATATTAAATAGCAGTAGTAAAGATAGTATCGGTGATTTTTTGGATGTTAAACGTTTTGCACTTTTGGCAGGAGAATATGTTCTAAAAGTGGAAGCTTTCGATTTTAGCAATCCTGATGATAAAATCGAATTAGAGCAAAAAATATTGGTTTCTTCCCAAAATACTACCGTGTTTACTTCCGATATCCTATTATTAGCAGATGTACATCAAGATAGTTCTTCATCTTCTTTAGTCAGAAATGGGTTGTATATGGAGCCCTTGCCATTCAATTATTCTTCAGGAAAAGATGATTTGATCAATTTTTATGTAGAAGTTTACACTTTGAAACAAGATGTTCCAGTGGATTATTTTATCCAGTATACGATAATGGACGGGTTTAAAACTAATATAAATGCTAAACAACTCTTAGTTAAATATAAAAAACTTTC
>JBBRJL010000550.1:0-2207 GCA_038219375.1 Chitinophagales bacterium
GGCGTCACGTTTTTTCCATTACTAAAGACCAAGGTCTTCAGACTAATTGTATCATAACCTTAGCACTTGATGTTAATGGCAATATCTGGGCTGGAACCACCAATGGTATCGACCACGTTCTGATCAATTCTCCTTATGCCATTATATATGCAGATGCTGGTTTGCAAGGTGGTGTGTATGCCGTCAAAATCCACGATGACAAGCTTTTTGTTGGCACCAATAATGGATTGTTTTATACGGAATGGAAAAACAACAAAATCGAGTATAAGACAAAACCTTTTCGTAAAGTAATACACTCCGATGGTCAAGTTTGGGCACTTGATATAGTTGGTGACGCATTATTCATGGGACATAATGAAGGTGCATTCCAAATATCTGGAGACAAAGCCATCAAAATATCAAATGATTATGTTGGTAGTTGGAGATTTATAACATTGCCAGAAGAAGATAAGATGCTCGTAGGCACTTATACTGGATTCAAACTATATAAAAAAGAAAATAACATTTGGCGGCAAGGACAAGATGTAAATGGATTTAGAGAGTCGGCTAGAATTGTTGCCAAGGATAAGTATGGAGATATTTGGGTATCTCATCCATACAGAGGCGTCTATAGATTGACATTGAATGCCGAAAACACTGCTTTTCAAGAAGTAAAAAACTATGATGCCAAACAAGGACTTCCTTCGGAAATGGCAAATTATGTCACAAGACTAAAAGAAGAAATCTATGTAAATGCTGAAACTGGAATTTATCTGTATGATAAAAAAAGTGATAAGTTTATGATAGATGCTGAATTATCCTCTATTATTGGCAATAATACCAATACGCGACGGATGTTTCAGGAAGAAAACAACAATATTTGGTTTGTGAATGAATTTGAATGCGGAATGCTGACGATAGATGAAAAGCCTTTGACCAAAAAAGTAGAAAAACAAATTACACCATTCTTAAATGGTAAGTTAATAGGTGGTTTTGAAAATATTTATGCTTTTGATGAGCTCCATGTATTTGCATGCACAGACAAAGGCCTAATTCTAGTCAATCCTTCTAAACTACGCAACAAACAAGTACTTGAGATTAGATTCAATAAGATAGTTTCAGGTGATAGTATTATATATGGTGGATATGGACCGATTCTTGAAGAAAAAACAAACTTTACTTCCCATCAGAATTACTTTATTTTTTCATTTGGTTCCAATCAGATGGACCTTACTAATCCGGTGTTGTATAGTTATCAGCTAGAAGGCCTTGAAAATAAATGGTCGGAATGGACAGCGGCAAGCCACAAGGAACTCAATAACCTTAGGCCTGGTAAGTACACATTCAAAGTTCGTGCAAAAACAGACGACAATAACGAATCAAGGGAAATTGTTTTCCCTTTTACCATAGATAATCCATGGTATCTATCAGGATGGGCAATAGCTCTTTATTTCCTAACGTTTGTCTTTGGCATTTTTATGTTAATACAATATCTAGATCGCAAACATGAAACAGAAAAGACCCAACTAAAGCAGGAAAAGCAAGAGTCTGAAGCCAAGGTCGAAGTACTCATCAATGAAAAATTGCAGTCAGAAATTGATTTCAAAAATAAAGAATTGGCCTTATCCACTATGCATATCGTCCAGAAAAATGAAACACTAGCTAAACTCAGAGAAGAACTAGGTACCATCGTAAAACAAACAAAAGATACAGATACCAAATCCAATATCAAAAAAGTAATAGGTATTCTCTCTGATGACCACAGACTAGAAGATGATTGGGAGAGTTTTGCAGTGCATTTCGATCAGGTCCACACAGATTTTATAAGGAGAATAAAAGAAAAGTATCCACAGTTATCTCCCAAAGATCTGAAACTCTGCGCTTACTTGCGTATGAATCTGACCACCAAAGAAATCGCCCCGCTGCTCAATATATCAGTACGTGGGGTAGAGATAAGCAGATACCGCCTTAGAAAAAAGATGGAAATAGACCAAGAGCTAAATCTGAATGATTTTATGATGCACTTTTGATTGGTGATAATACCAGCTTATTTAACACAAATATTAGTCATCTGAATCAACATCTGTATTTCACACAAACAAAAAAAAACACATTTCCACATGAAGCATATTTTAACAGTTATTTCATAAAAAATAAATTAAAGTGATTGGTACAACCCGATTACTTCTTCCCAATCCCCAAAAAAGCTCATACTTGATGAAAAGTCA
>JBBRJL010000551.1:0-2206 GCA_038219375.1 Chitinophagales bacterium
ATATTTATTAGATATTTATTAGTAAATAATATAATTGTTGTATTTTGCATCAATTATTTAACAAATCAAAAAGATCAATATATGATGAATGAAAGTGTCCAGTCTATAATGATAAAGGACTTAATTACCCTAGGGCCAGAGAGTACTTTGGCGCATGTAAGAGATATTTTTAAATCAAAGCGTATTCATCACATTCCAATTGTCGATGAAGGGAAATTGGTAGGATTAGTAACTACTTACGATCTTTGGATAAGTAATCCAGATCATAGTGATTATGACAATATTCAAGTTAAAGATATTATGTCAAAGAAGCTTGTAAAATTAGATATTGATGACAAAGTTGGTACCGCAGCAGAATTGTTTTTGGACAATCGATTTCATGCACTTCCTGTAGTCGATAATGGCATATTAGTAGGATTAGTTACTACTTTTGACATACTAAGATATGAATTCAAAAAGGAATATCCTGAGCCAATTTTGTACAAAGAAGTATTGGATAAAGGTATAGATGCTGCGCATCAATAATTAAAACGATCGATTAAATTTTTGTTTTTAAACTAACATTAAAGCTCTTATGGTTTTGTAATCATAAGGGCTTTTATTATTTATGATTTTAAAGTTGAGTCCACTCCGAAAACAAAACTTTTTGATATGCAGTTGTCTTTCACCCTTTATCCGACCCCTAAGCGACCCTAGAAGACCCCCGACGATCCCAGGCCGATGAAGGGGTGGACACCTAAAAGGTTGACTGCCGATATGAGTGGGTCGCTAAATGGCTAAATCCTGAAGGGAAATACACCTTATGTAAAAAACGACTCTGAAATTTAAAATTCTTTCATCCATTAATTCTTTTTATCCATAAGAACAGGGGATAACTGAGTAATAGAAATACTAATGCGTACATGCTGCTATCAATGTCGCTATAAATCGCTCCAGCTAGGAAAAGCAAGCTTAAGACAATTAATACTATTGGTAAATAAGGGAACCATGGTGCTTTAAATGGCCTAGATAATTCAGGCTCATCATATCTAAGCTTGATCAAAGCAGCAAATCCAGCAGAATAACTCAGGACAAAAAAGAAAGTGGCAATATTTGACAATCTATCACATGTATCTTTACCACTCAATATCAAGAGCATGGATAAGATCGCAGTAAGAGGCATAGCAACTGAAGGCGTACCCTTTGTATTCACTTTTGTAGCGGCCTTTAAAAATAAACCATCTCTACTCATCGAAAAAATTACTCTAGGTGCAAACATTATCTGAGCATTAACTATTCCTAGGATTGAAATCATCAAAAATAATGTGATAATTTTAGAATAACCATTACCGAAAATATAACTAATGGTATCAGCCGCGGCAAGTTTTGAATTGGCCAATTGGTCAGCAGGTAGTGCATAAAGTATTGCACCATTGACTAATAAATAAATAATTATGATTGATATTACACCCGTGATCATTGATTTGGGTAATGTCTTGGCCGGATCGGTGTTTTCTTCCGTGAAGTATGTTGCTGTATGCCATCCATCATATGTATAAAAAATGGCTTGAAGTGCCCCTATAATACTTACGAATGTCATTGGTATAATTGTATTTGAAACCGTTTGAGAGACTTCGCTCCCAGTAGGATTGGATCCGAAAATAAAGCATACTATGACAAAAAGCAACAAGCCCAATCCCTTTATGAGTGCAAGAATCTCTTGCGATTTGCCTGCGGATTTAGTACCCAGCCAATGAAATAATGTTAAGATTGACAATAATATTATTGCAATTAGCTGTATATATCCTACAACATTTGGCAGTAAAAGGCCTATATATTCACTCATGGTATAAGCACCAAACCCCAAAGCTGCAACAGTTCCAAACCAACTTGTAATTCCAGTTACAAAACCAAAGTAGTTGCCAAATGCTCTTCTAGCATACACATACCACGCGCCTGCTTGGGGCATAGAAATTGCTAGCTCTATGGCACACAAAACCCCAAGTAAAGCATAAATACCCACGACTAGCCAAAGCAACAAGATAATCCAGGGCTCACCTATGAGCGCGGCAATTTGTCCTGGTTTACGTAGGATTCCTGTCCCAATTGTACCGCCAACAGTAACTGCGACACCAAATCCGACACCTAGTAATTTTAGAAGTTGATTGTTTTGAGTTGTCATTTTGTTGATTTTTTTAAAAATTAGCCGGATGTGTGGTCTGAAATG
>JBBRJL010000552.1:0-2197 GCA_038219375.1 Chitinophagales bacterium
GCAAGTTCGGGCGGTTGGTCCACTTGGGCCACCAAAACAGTCAATGATGTACCATTGAAAAGTGGTAAGCAAGTCTTGCGCTTATATTTTGTCAATGGAGAATTGAATATAGGAAAATTTACCTTTACATACAAAACGTCACTTATCTACAATCAACCAATAGCCGATGCAGGATCTAACCAAATTATTATATTGCCCCAAAGCATAGCAACATTAGACGCAAGTCTGAGTACCAATGGCGGTGGTGGAAATCTGAGCTACAAGTGGGTACAAATTTTTGGTTCTTCTACGGTAACTATTACTGATCCCCAAAGTGCCCAACCGACTATCTCGGGCTTGGTCGAAGGGGTGTACCTGATGCAATTGGAAGTAAATAATGGCACACATACAGACATAGATGATGTGTATATTATATCAAGTGTTACCAGTAATGTGGTGCCGACAGTGTCCATTTTAACGCCAACTAATAATGCTCAATATTATGATGGTGAAATAGTGAAAATAACCGCCTTGGCTTCTGATCTGAACGGTAGTATTAAGAATGTTGATTTCTTTGCAAATGGTGATTTTATAGCTACAGCCACCGCATCACCTTATAGTATTGATTGGGCACCAGCTTTTGGCAATTATGAATTGACAGCGATTGTCTTTGATTTTGATAATGCGTCGTCGATGTCTAATGTTGTCAATGTAGCCATTGTAGAGGCCCCATCTTGTAATGGCACTTCATGGGATGGAGATTTTGGTTTTGTTTTTTCTGATGATAAGAATAATCCAACGTTAACATTTATTCCATCAAAAGCAGGTGCTGGTACACCAACTTGTATTTTGTATTATGGAACAAATTCTGGAACCTTGCCTGGTTATGGAGTAAATCCCAATGTGCCATTTAAGCTCAATGCAAGTGAAGGGCAAATCATTTATTTTTATTATACCTACTCTTTTCCAGGTTTTGTGGAGAAAAACAACTCAGCAAATAAGAATAGTTATGTCATTGGTTCATGTAAAACATCGACTTCAATTGAAGAATTTCAAAAATTGAATCTAAAGTTTTATCCTAATCCAGTAACGGATCTCTTGAATATTGAACTACCCGAAGGCAAAAATCAAATAACGATTTATAATCTAGCTGGAGCATTATTGCATAAAGGAGAAATATCTCAAAAATATTTTACCTACAATATGCATCATTTGTCTTCAGGAATGTATTTCGTTTCTGTCGTAAATAATGATAGAAGGGTAGTGGTAAAGGTAATAAAACAATAGAAGACAATAAGTTGGTGTCAACCACCTTCTTTGATTTCATAGGAAACCATTAAAGAAGAAGGTGGGATAAGGGGCTTTTGTGTATTGAGGGCATCCCATCCCTATGACCTCTATGTCTAATACCAATTGTATTTATAAAATAGTCCAAAATAAATAGGTGAAGCTATTTTGGTCAATTTTAATTAAGTCGCAAAATAGGAGTATTGTTTTGTGACTTTAAAATTATTGCAGGATTAGAACTATTTAAATTTTAAAAAAAAATATCAAGCTTAAATTATATGTGATTGAACAAAAGGTATGATAAGTAGATAAAGTATATCTTTGCTCGAAAATATTCACAAAAGATGAATTTTGAAAATCAAATTAGTAAAAAGGAATCTCTTTTTGCACTAATAATCATAGGGATTTTTATTTGTTTTGCGTACCAAAGAGTACTAAAGGTGCCAAATGATTTTTTGGTTAATGGTGGGGATGGAATGAAAAACTATTTTACTTATCTGAACCACGTAAAGAATGATACTACCTTTATGACATTCGAAGGTATGAATTATCCTTTTGGTGAAAACATAATATTTACAGATAATCAACCATTAGTTGCAAATCTAACAAAAGTTCTCTCAAATATCTTTCCTACTTGGTTTCGGTGTAATTTGGTAGCTTTCCATAACTTAGTGCTTATTTTTGGAATAATTTTGGGCGGTCTAGGACTGTTTTTATGTTTCAGGAAGTTAAAAATTGATTTTTTATTTGCTTTAGGTTGTACCCTTGGTCTAATACTTCTAAATCCACAGGCTGGTAGAATAAATGGTCATTTCTCTATGTTTTACCCTGTGTTGCCATGGATATTTTATCTTTGGTTATTATTCTGGGAGGGGAATAATAAGTTGAAGACAAGTGCATTTATTGGTCTAATTGTAGTTTGTAGTGGCTT
>JBBRJL010000553.1:0-2196 GCA_038219375.1 Chitinophagales bacterium
ACCCTATTTGGATGTAAGATAATATGCTTGGAATAAATTGGATAGTTATTCTCTTCATACTTTCAAAATAACAAAACTGATCTTATGTAGATTTATCTACAATTATTTATGCTTCTTTAGCTCTGTGGTTTCGCTCAAAACTTGTTTGAATACTTTCGCTGTTATCATTTGGAAGTTGGTTCGGTGCAGAGACTGGATATGTCTCTGGCTGGGGTGCATATTTTCTTTGAATGAATTATCCATTGAGGTTTATTTTGTTTGGGTTGGCAGCAATTGGAGCGATTTATTACGGACTAACGAATGACGACTATACTTCAAGAAGTTTCGGCATTACTTTTTTATTTATCAATCTATACACCAAGTATTTTGAATCTTTCTGGAATGGCACACATAATGCAATATTCTTTATAATTCTTGCTATTTCGTTTTGGTTTGTCGGCCAAAGAGCAGAAAAGATATGGAACTTGGAGTTCTTACAAAAGGAAACAAATCCTGATATAAAATCAGAATAACTGCTGGTAATATCCAAGTTTTTGTCTTTTCAACTGTAAGTTATAGAATACAGGTAATAATTACCTAGAAAATTTTTATGAATATCTATAATCATTAGTCACTTAAAGAAGTAAGGAGTAATACTTTTCCCTTACAGCAGTGTAATTATAAACTTCATCACCATTTCACTGTCTTATTTCTTAAGAAATGGTCTACTAATACCAGTGCTGCCATAGCTTCTACAATCGGTACTGCTCTAGGTACAACGCAAGGATCGTGTCTTCCTTTACCTTCTGCTATAGCTTCATTTCCAGCGATATCAACCGTTTGTTGACCAGAAACGATAGTGGCCACAGGTTTGAAAGCTACATTGAAGTTAATGGGCATACCATTGCTTATCCCTCCTTGGATACCTCCGGAATAGTTGGTTTTGGTGACTACTTTTCCATTTTCTTGTGCAAAAGCGTCATTGTGCTGGGAGCCACGCATGGCAACACTAGCAAATCCTGAACCATACTCAAATCCCTTTACTGCATTAATGCTTAACATTGATTTACCTAAGTCGGCATGCAATTTGTCAAATACTGGGGCTCCTAATCCCACAGGACATCCCGTGATGATACAAGATACTTTACCACCAATTGTATCACCTTCTTTTTTGACTTGCATGATTAGATCGATCATTTGTTGAGCAGTAGCCGCATAAGGACATCTGACGATATTATTTTCAACTTCATCAATATGTATTTCAATATTTTCATCAAGCTTAATATTTCCAACTTGAGAGACAAAAGCTATAATTTGTACACCAAGGTTTTTTAATATTGTTTTTGCTATAGCACCTGCTGCGACTCTAGCTGCTGTCTCTCTAGCCGATGATCTTCCGCCACCAGCATGGTCTCTTATACCGTATTTTGCTTGGTAGGTATAGTCTGCGTGCGATGGTCTAAATATATTTTCAATATGACTGTAATCTTTCGATTTTTGATCTGTATTTGGTATGAATATGCTAATAGGAGTTCCTGTAGATAGTCCATCGAATACACCACTTTGGATGATAAATGACTCATCTTCTTTGCGTTGTGTTACGATTTTGGATTGTCCTGGTTTGCGTCGATCAAGTTCAGATTGTATGAAATTTTCATTTATTTCAATACCTGCAGGACAACCATCTATGATTAGACCGATACCTTTACCATGCGACTCCCCAAAGGTGGTGAGCCTGAATATTTCACCAAATGTATTTGCTGCCATAGTGCAAAAGTAATGATTTATGCGTATTGCTAACAATATTTAACAGTGATTTATAGATCGATTGACTTAATTAGGTAAAAAGTAGACGATTGAACTCAAACTATTGAAGTAGCCTATTGGTAAGGTAGACATATTTTATTAGCTTTGTGCCACATAGTAATTTATATGGTAAACACGCTTACTTTTTTAATCATTGGCATATTTGTAGCCTTGCTTTTTTTGAATATTTATTTTAGGGTAAAGATTCTTAAGGTTTATAAAACGTTGGTTCAGAATAAAGTAGAATTTAATTCTTCTCATATTTTTAATAAAATAAAGTTGGAGAATGAAATTTTGCCTAAATACCCAAAATTTAGTGCTGATATCTTAACTTTTACTGGGCATATTAAAAATTCCATATTTATTGCTATTGTATTAGTAGTCTTGATTACCATTATGGGTGTCATATTA
>JBBRJL010000554.1:0-2187 GCA_038219375.1 Chitinophagales bacterium
GTTTTGGAACAAGATTTATTTATTTGAGATTTAAAGATACTGAAGGACAATATAGTATAGTCAAAGGTGGTGCTTTTCAGATATGTGACCAACCGGCATCACCAACAGTGTCTGAAGATATCGCAGCTTGCCAAGGAAATACTATTATGTTGACTTCATCTTCCGCATCACCGGGCATCACTTATTATTGGGAGGGACCGAGTGGATTTAATTCGACACAACAAAATATTACCATCTCCAATGTAAATACAACAAATGCAGGTACTTATAAATCATATGCCGTAGTAAGTGGGAATTGTTTAAGTACTGCTTCAGAAGTTGAATTATCAGTAGTATTATTACCTTCTTCTGCTGGTAATATACTAACTACAGCGACAGAATGTAAGGATGCCACTGTATTTTTTGTACCGTTTATCAATAATGCTACCAATTATGAGTGGACTTTCCCAAGTGGCATTAACATATTTGCTGGTAATAATACTAATAATATATCAGTCACGTTTGCAGGCTATATTGGTTCCTTTAATCTTCAAGTTCGAGGATCAAATACATGTGGTACATCAGCTTTCTCAGCCCCTTTGAATGTAAATACTTGTTTTTGCAGAGATGTCAGAAATACGAATGATGGAGGATTGAGTTCATTACGAAATGCTGTAGGCTGCGCAAATCCAAATGATACTATTATGGTTGATCCATTAATTATTGGTCAAAACATTAATATTTCTTCTGGATTTATAAGTATAAATAATAATCTGACGTTACAACCACCTAGTGAAAATGGATTTCAATCTGACGTCTCGACACAAAATAGATATTTATCTAATCCGGAAAGATTGTCAATAGTTAATACTACCAATGAGGAAATATTTAGGGTTCAGCCTGGCAAATCTCTGATTTTAAACAAAGTGGATTTATTTGTTGGAAATGAAATAGAAGCCGTAGGAGTTTTAAATTCTGGAAATCTGACATTAAAAGATACACACATATATCAAAATATAAATTTTGATGGTACTGCAATTATAAATCAGCCTGGAGGTTCAATTTTAATACAAGGCCAAACAAAAATCCTGAAAGAAGAGTGAAATATCTATAAACCTTGAAATATAAATAATATATAAAAACCTTATGCATAAAAGGGCGATACAGCAATGTATCTCCCTTTTATTTTTACAATAGCAGTCAAAATGTTTAAGTCTTCCAAAACTTATTGATATTTTACTCGGTTTTTTATCAGAACATAAAATTGTATATGATGAGTAAGTTTTATTCCCGTAAGCACTTTATCTAAACCATTATCCGCTGGAAATTATCGTGTATTACAGTTACTTAAAAGTATTGATGCCGTCATCATAGCTACACCGGATAACTAACATAAAGACACATAAGCAGCTATTGTCAAAACTTAAAACCGCAAAAAAATTATTCCTCTTGCCTTTCCAAATTATTTATATTTGCCTAAAATAAAATACAAACCTTAATTATTCGTACTTAATATTATAGTTCTATAAATGCTATTCTTTTATTGCCGGAATAATAGAACCATAACTCAATTGAAAATTTTGTGATCAATGAACGTATGAAAAAAATGTCTATGACCAAAAATTGGTAAGTTCATATTTTTGGCGGATATATAATGGTGCAGAAATAGAGATTGTAGAAGAAGAAAACGGAAAATTATCTGCTTTTGAATTGAAAGCAAACAACAAAATAACGAGAATTCCACCATCCTGGGTAAAGGATTATCCCGAAGCTACTCTTAAAGTGGTTAATATCGAAAACTGGACAGATTTTTTACTTTGAAAAAATAATAGGTATATATATTTCCGACTTTCCCTATATTTACTCCATATTATTTTTCTGACCAATATCAAATTAAAAAATGAATAAATATCCATCCCGAAGAAACTTCATCCAAAAAGTATCTACCAGTGTTTTAGGTGCAATGGTAGTCCCGGAAATCTTGAAGGCTGAGTGTAATCGCACGCAGCAGGAATGGCTGCACAGGAATCGTCCATTTAGCCCAAATGACAACATCCAAATCGCACTCATAGGTGCAGGAGGAATGGGCCTAGCTGATGCCAATACAGCCATCACTACTCCGGGGGTGAAATTGATTGCAGCCTGCGATCTGTATGATGGGAGATTGGATGCATCAAAAAATAAATACGGCAAAGATATATTTACGAC
>JBBRJL010000555.1:0-2179 GCA_038219375.1 Chitinophagales bacterium
GAAAATGAGCTCTATGATCTCCGTGATAGAAGGTCAAGAAATAGAGCGCGAAAGAATAGCCAAAGATCTCCATGACAGTCTCGGTGGATTGCTGAGTACGATCAAACTACAGTTTGACCACGTGCGATCAAAACAAGCAGATATGGTCAATCTTAAAGAATACAATCAAGCATACAAGCTACTAGATACTGCTGTAGAAGAAGTACGTACCATCTCCAGAAACCTACAACCAGGGTCGCTGCAAGACCTTGGGCTCATCCCTGCTATCAAAGATTTGATCAATAGATTTGAAGGGGATGCCTATCCAGATATCTATTTTCAATATTATGAAATGCCTGAAAAGATAGACAAAATGATATCTTTGTCTATATATCGTGTCATTCAAGAATTGCTCAATAATAGTCTCAAACACGCCAATGCAAATGAAATTCTCATCCAAATAAATACCGAAGACGACGAACTCGTCATCCAATATGAAGATGATGGTGTAGGTTTTGACCAAGAAAATCTAGTACGAAAAGGTATGGGTCTCGAAAATATAAAATCAAGGATCAACTACATGCATGGGTCCATCAGCATAGATTCGCAGAGTGGAGGCGGCATTTCAGTCTTGATTCGCATAAAACATCAATAAGTGGAGATGTTAGGTTTTGAAAAAGAACTATTGCTACCCAGTCCATTGGTCGAAGTGATTTTGCCCACAACAGTCGAGAAAAGAATAAATTTATACGTAAAACGCGAAGACCTCATACATCCTTGGGTTTCAGGCAATAAATGGCGAAAACTGAAATACAATCTAACTATTGCCAAACAAAAAAATATAAAAACTATCATCACCTTTGGTGGAGCATTCTCCAATCATTTATACGCAACAGCAGGTGCTTGTGCGCTTATGGGTCTGCATAGTGTGGGCATCGTACGAGGAGAAATAGACCATCAAAATCCTACGCTACAATTTTGTAAGGAAAAAAACATGACTTTGATACCTGTGTCTAGATCCGCATATCGAGAAAAAGAAGCATCAAAAGACATCCAAGCTATCATCCAAAGTTATCCTGATGCTATGGTCATACCCGAAGGTGGTACTAATCAACATGCATTGCTAGGCGTGGCAGAAATATGGGATGAGCTGAAAGACCAAATGACATCAATGCCTGACTATATCTCGCTTGCTTCAGGTACAGGTGGCACTACCGCAGGGTTGCTAAAATCCAATACTTATCACACCAAAATCTTAAGCTTTTCTGCACTAAAATCAGACCATCTTCATGGTGAAATATTTGAGTTAGCTAATTATCAGCATAAAGAAAAACTCACTGTGGTGACAGATTATCATTTTGGTGGATATGGAAAATGTACAGCCGAATTAATCGAGTTTATACGTGATTTTAAAAAAGAAAGTGGGATACCTTTAGACCATGTGTACAATGGTAAAGCTATGTATGGATTGTTAAAGATGATTCAAGATGATTACTTTCTACAAGGCTCTACCATTGTTCACTTGCACACTGGAGGACTGCAAGGCTTGGCAGGATTGGAATATATCATGCGTAGCACTTAAGAATTGAGATAGTAAGCCATCTTAGTTTAGAATTCCATTCTTTTTGATTAAAATAAATTATAAAAAATCATAAATTTTTAGAAAAATATTTGTTTATAAATGGTTTTTTTAAGGTTTACACCATATATTTGCAAAACGAAATAGCAAAGCATGGGACAATACAATACAATACAATACAATACAATACAATTTGAAATTAATTTACTGTTCAACAATTCACTTGAACCACCTTAGTAGAAAGAATAAATATATCTGATCAAACTTATTTATTTTTTAATTCTTCTAATTTAATTTAAAATGAAAAATTTAATTCAAACATCGGTATTTTTATTTATTACTTTTTTTGTATTTTCATGTGCGAAAGAAAATAGTGAATCTGCAAATTCGGCAGAAAAAAAAATACTTGAAACTCGAAGTTCTATAGGATGGTGCGATGGGAGTGAAACAAATCCACCTGCTGTTTACATTTTACCAAATACGATTTCATTTGAAAATGGGCGATGTTGTGTGACTTTTCGTTTTTTATCGGCGTATAATAATCTTAATGTATCTTTATCAACTACTGACTTCAATTTTAACACTGGTTTAGGTAGCCCCGCCAATAATTCAATTCAGTAT
>JBBRJL010000556.1:0-2153 GCA_038219375.1 Chitinophagales bacterium
GCTCCAGGTGTCAAAATCTCTAAGATCAAAAATCTAGAAGATGATATCGCTTTGAGTCTTTCAGCACTTGGTATTCGTATTATTGCACCAATCCCAGGTAAAGGTACCATAGGTATAGAAGTACCCAATAAAAACAAACAAATGGTGTCTCTGAAAGAGGTGCTGATGTCTGAAAAATTTACCAAATCGACCATGGCGCTCCCGATAGCTTTGGGCAAAACCATCTCTAATGAGGTATTTGTAGCCGATCTTGCCAAGATGCCACACTTATTGGTAGCAGGTGCCACCGGGCAAGGAAAGTCAGTAGGGATCAATACGATATTGATGTCTCTCCTTTATAAAAAGCATCCTTCTCAAGTCAAATTGGTTTTGATTGACCCTAAAAAAGTGGAGCTTTTCCCATACGGAAGTCTCGACCAACATTTTCTAGCTTTCCTTCCTGATCAGGACGAACCTATCATCACGGAGACTAGCAAAGTTATCAATACATTGAATTCTCTTTGTATCGAAATGGACAATAGATATGACTTACTCAAAAAAGCAAGGGTAAGAAATCTTAAGGAATACAACGAGAAATTCACTGATAGAAAATTGAGCCCTAAAGAAGGTCACAAGTTTTTACCATATATCGTGCTTGTGATCGATGAGTTCGCAGATCTTATCATGACTGCTGGTAAAGAAGTGGAATTACCAATTGCTAGGTTGGCCCAATTAGCAAGAGCGATTGGTATTCACTTGATTATAGCCACTCAAAGACCATCTGTCAATATTATCACAGGTACCATAAAAGCAAACTTCCCTGCAAGATTGGCTTTCAAAGTGACATCAAAAATCGACTCTAGAACTATCCTTGATGGCGGTGGAGCGGATCAGTTGATAGGTGCAGGAGATATGCTTTTGAGCATCGGCAGTACTGCAGTAAGGCTTCAATGTGCCTTTGTAGATACGCCTGAAGTAGAGGAAGTAATCAAGTTTATCTCTGATCAACAAGGATTCCCCGAGCCATTCTACCTTCCAGAATACAAAAGCGATGACGATGGTGGATCTGGCAATTCAGATTTGAAAGCATCAGATCTCGACGATAACTTTGACGATGCCGCAAGGTTGATAGTTGGTGCTCAGCATGGATCTACCTCATTGATTCAGCGCAAAATGCAACTAGGATACAACCGTGCAGGTCGTATCATGGATCAAATGGAACAACTTGGTATTGTAGGTCCGGCTCAAGGTAGCAAACCACGAGAAGTTTTGTATTATTCATTAGAAGAATTGAATAGTTTTCTGACATCGCTCAGGAATAGATAAGAATATTTTTATTTATTAAGCCTAAAATGCCCGGATCAATATTTATTGGTTTGGGTATTTTTTTTTTGTAAACGAGGTTAGATTGATGTGGAAGCTCCGTTATGAGATGTGCACCAGTGTAATTACGCATAAAGTTTTAGAGCTTTCCTATCACTACCATCCTTATTTTTCTGCCATCCTTTCCATTTATCAGTCGACGCTAATGGGATCTAGTGGGATCTAGTGGGAATGCGGTGGAAACACGTGGGAACTCAGTGCTAACTCAGTGGGATCTTAATGGGAGTCTGGTGGGATTTAGATAGGAGCATGTACGGAACGTCTACGGAGTAAGTACGGAGCGTGTATGGAGTACGCTTCGTCCTAAAATTTCTAAAAAGCATTAAAAAAACATCTAAATATTCTTTATTGTTATCTGCAATAAGTGTATTTTTAAAAATCTTATATTGACTTATGGCTTATGAAATCTTACTGTATCAGTAATAGTTCAATTAAAACAAATTTATATTTGTTAAAATTTCATATGTTAAAGTTTTACGTTTTTTTTAATTATTATGTACCATTTTAAGATATAACCCTTATCTTTGAGTTGAAAATTTATGATAATCTAAAATTATGGTTTCTTTATAGTGCACGATATGGAAGCTACAGATGTCATGAATAAAATTATTAACGAATTTAAAGTATTTATCTTATGAAAAACGTAATTTTATTTTTTAGAAATGGGGGGGGCGAAATTTAATATTGTTCATTGTGTTTTTATTGTTGTTGTTTTTTAATTTTGATTTAAAAGCCCAACAAAATTCAGATTATGTGATTGAACTAGGGGTAAGTTATGATGAATCTTTTGC
>JBBRJL010000557.1:0-2148 GCA_038219375.1 Chitinophagales bacterium
ACTAAAATTCCGAGTATAATTCCGAAAATAGCTCCTAATAAACTAATGATTAAACTTTCGAATAAAAACTGCTGACGTACGTTTTTGCTTTTACCACCAATGGCTTTTATCAATCCAACTTCTTTGGTTCTTTCGTTTACAGAAACCAACATGATATTCATTAATCCAATTGCAGCACCAATTAAAGTGATTAATCCTATTGCACTTGCAGCACCAGTAATACTACTTAAAAATCCTATAAATAATTCGGCAAATTTATCGCTCTTCTCAACTACAAAATTATTCTCTTCAACTGGTTCTAATTTTCTTACTGCTCTAAATACAGATGTAGCTTCATCGGTTGCAACTGGTAATTCTTTAATACTACTTGCTACAACACCTAATAAATAAGATGAGCTAGCATTGGCAAATCTTCGCACATTGGTGTAAGAAGTTAATACCATATCATCTTGCCTTAACATGGCGCTAGAACCCTTGCTTTTTAATAAACCAATAATTCTATAAGGAGTACTTCCTACTCTTATTACTTTATCAATACATCTTTCAGGATTATCTCCAAAAAGTTTTAAAGCAACATTACTTCCAACTAAACACACATTTCGGCCACTCTGAATATCTAATTCATTCAAATTTCTTCCAATATTTATATTATATCCATTTACAGCTAAATAGTTTTCATCGCCACCCCATACAGTAACTTGTGGATTGGTTTTTTTATCGCCATAGTGTAGTTCTTGACCGCCCGGTCCCCTTCTATAAATACAAACTGCAGCACCAGGAAAACTATAATTTGCTTTAAAAAATTCAGCTTCTTCTAAACGAATGGGTTTGCCTAGATTTGATTTTTTAACTTTTAAGCCTCTTTTTGTTTTTGTTGATTCATCGCCGCCCCCATTTGGACCAAACCTAGCCCTCGATTCTTTAAATCGAATATTAAAAGCATTAGCACCCATTGAAGAAAAGCTTTCCTTTAAACTTTGATTCATTGCTTCTATTGCAGTAATAATACCTATTAATGCCATAATACCAAATGCTATAATAGCTACGGTAATTCCTGCTCTCAGTTTATTGCCTTTTACTGTTCGCCAAGCTAAGTTTAAAGAATCAAATGTTGTCATTACTCAAGATTTACATGATCTACAAACCTAAAGGTAATAGGGATTGAGTAAAATGAGGCAGCTTAACGGTTAATTATGAAGAGTGGTTAAAAATAGAACCAATTGAGCACTATTGATGGAAGAACGCCAATAACTATTATAGCAATGGCAACGAGAAATACTCCATATTTAAATGGAGCTGTGATTTCAGCTGTTTCTGGATCCCCGTTTTTAAAGTACATCGATTGAATAACTTTAAAATAATAATAAACACTTACTCCAGCAAATAGCACAGCTACTAATACAATCCAAAGAGACCCTCCAGATTTTACAATTGATGCTAGCATATAATATTTTGCAAAAAAACCAGCGGTTAACGGAATCCCTGCTAACGACATTAAAAATACCACCGCAGAAAACGCAATGATTGGCTGCGCTTTTGCAAGTCCATTAAAACCATCGAATGTATAATCTTTTACCTTTATTAAAATAGCAAAGAAACCTATAGTTGCAAGGCAATAGGCAACTGCATATAATAAAATACCTTCTTTAGCTAAATCGTTATTACTGTATAATGCAAACAACATAAAGCCAGCTTGAGATATACTAGAATAAGCCAACATTCTTTTAATACTTTGTTGAAAAACAGCAGTAATATTTCCTACTAATAAAGTAGCAACAATTACAAACGATAATAATATTTTCCAAGATGGTCCAAGTATATTCGTATTTGCATCAAATAAATTTAGAAATGCAAAAAAGCCAGCAGCTTTTACAATGGTAGACATAAATGAAGTAAATACTGATGGTGCACCATCATACACATCTGGGGTCCAGAAATGAAAAGGAGCAGCAGAAACTTTAAAACACATCGAAACAAATAAAAGTATTAATCCAGCAATTTGTAAAAAAGAAGTAGAAATATCTATTCCCAAAGAAGGAGGAGTTGTTACTACTAAAGCAAATGAACCTGTAGCGCCATAAATAAGCGCAATACCCATGAGCATTATGCCTGTAGAAAATGCACCCATCAAAAAGTATTTAAGAGACG
>JBBRJL010000558.1:0-2137 GCA_038219375.1 Chitinophagales bacterium
TAATATCCATTATTATCCATCAACGGTAACAGAGATGGGTAAGATAAGTACTTAATACTCACCGCATCACCATTTCCATAATAGTAGTATTGACCTGATACCATCATAAATCCTGGGGACTCTACACTTATTTGGGCATAAGAATTAGGGTAAAAATCTGTTCTCCAGCTATTACTCACAAATTGGTCTAGTGAAGCGTCGTACATCGCAGCTACCATTTCGGCAGCAACCTTGTCTTGTTTTAGTCCTTTTATTTTGATGCGATACTCTTCTTTTGCTCCAGGCAAAGTTTTATCTCTGAATGTCTCATACGTAACCTGAAGTTGTTTGTTGCTCCATGGCACATCTATGCGATAATCTTTCTGATAGGTTCGGTTTTGGATGACATAGGTGGTTTTTACGTTAATGCCGCCTCGATGATTTTCGCTTACAGGAAGAGAAAGTACACCCTTTTTGTTGATTTCTTGTGTTCTTTCTAGAAGGATGCGTCCATCTTTTTCGATGATGGTATGCACGGTGACTGATTGCTCATTTGTTCCAAAATTGAGGTCAAGCTGTTCGTTTGGTTCGAGGACTTCTTTGTTTACTTTTGTGAATAAGAAATCTGACTTTGGAAATGCTCCTTTTGCAAAATCTGTAATGACTATATAATTTTCATTGCTTACTTTTTCTCCATTTTTATCGGTTGCGGTGAGTTCTATTTTGTACACACCTGCTTTGAGTACCGATTTGATATTGATAGAGTCGATTGTATTAAATTCTCCTGCATACACTTGTTTGGCTACTGCCCATGATGTGAAATTTCTATCTGCAAGGGTAGGGTATTGCGGAAAGTGTTTGTCAGAGATTGACTTTGGTAATGGAATATCTATTTTACCATCCCAATATTTATTGATCTGCACAACTTTTGGCTCTTGGAGCTGAGATATTTTTACCACACCTTTTGTTTGGATGGTTTGGCCATTTGTACTTGTTGCTGTTATTTTGAGCGGTTTAAGGTCTGCCATATCTGCTTCTTTCTGTACATTGGATGAAAGTGAAAAAGCAGTATAACTTACTGAAAAAGAAGATGATGAAGACCTTGTCTCTCCACGTTGATCTACGACATCTACCTGAATATTGTAATGAAATACGGGTTGATCTTTTTTAGCAATTTTAAGATCCGGAACAGCTTGAAATTCAAACGCATACTTACCTTCACCGTCTGTTGTGGTTTCTCCTTCAGCCACTATAAATTCTGCACTTTGGTAAGGCATTCTCCAATACCAGCCCCAACCCGGGAATCTTGCTGATCTCACTACCTTATATTTTACATTAGCGCCATCTACATTTGTCCCAGCAAGCGTCAGAGCGGATCCTGTAATTTTTATTTGGTCATTCACTTTGTACTCACCTGTGATGTCATCATTTTTTACTTCGAAGGTAGGGCGTTTGTACTCTTCTACCTGAATGCTCTTTTGACCGCTGATACCATTTTTTGATCTGACTTCAATAGTGAAGCTACCATTTAGTTTTCCTAAAGGAATAGTGAAGCTACCATTTACACTACCGAATTCATTGGATTGCAATTCTTTTTTAGATATCTCTTGATAATTAGCATCTTTAAATGTGACGTCCACATTTTTATTGGCAAGGATGGATGGGACTTGATTTTCATCATTTCCTAATAAAATAGCCTTGAAAAATACCGTTTGTCCAGGTCTATAAATCGCCCTATCTGTGAATACTTCTGCAAACTTATATGGTTCAGGTGTGTAGTCTTTGTAGTTGTAATGATATTGGTTCAGGTCTAGAATATCTTTTTTGTATTCAACTACTACTTTGGTGTTTTTGTCTGTCAAATTATTAACAGAGACTTTTCCATAAGCATTCGTAGTGTATTTTTCTGATTTTATATTTTCATTTTTACGGCTATTAGGATTGTATTGTTGGTAATAAAGCGTAATGTCTGCTCCTTTTATGGTTTTACCAGTTACTCTGTCTACGACAATAAACGTCCTTTTACCATTTGACATGTAACTATTGTAAGCAAGGTCAGAAACATGAAATACCACATATTGAAATATGTCTTTACCTTTGTCTGTGCTTCTTATTGTAGCCGCGTAAAGTCCATAAGGGAGTTTAGAATTACTTAATT
>JBBRJL010000559.1:0-2130 GCA_038219375.1 Chitinophagales bacterium
GCTTGGAAAGGAACGAAACCAGTACAAATGCCTGACGGCACGGAGCGTAAGTTCATTCTAGATGGAGATACCGTAGTGATGCGTGGATGGTGTGAAAGAGACGGTGTAAGGATTGGATTTGGTGCATGCGATGGGAAGGTGATTGGGTGAGAATACGATTAATAATATATTGATAATCCTAACTTCCATTTGGTGAGTTCACCCATATAGGGCTTTTCTACCCATACAGGGGTCGGGGATCGTAGTGGGTTGCCGATGATTGGATAAATAGTATAAAACAGGTGATTATAAAACAATCGGTATTTTCGGAACGGTCTGAATATTGAAATATATACAAAACCGTTCAAAAAAAATTATAAAAAAATCAAAAAAATCGATAAATTATTCCAAATCATATCCTATAAAAAAAAACCTTGAAATATAAACTTCAAGGTCTTTTTTATATATTTATTTTAATGTATGGAAAGCATACATTCAATTGATCAATTCTTTATCAATTACAACCCATATCAATCTTGGATGCAGGGTCATTATTAGGGAAACAAAGTCCTGACAAAACTCTTTCAGGCTTATACCTCAGGAGATTAGGATCTCTTAGGCCATTTTTAAGAAATTCTGTTAGGTCGGCAACTTCTTCATCCGTCAATCCAAGTGGGCGTATAAAAGATGACAACTGTGTATCTGGAACACGTTGGTTCTGTTTTACACCCTTATTAAAATATTTCACTACATCTTCGAGAGTCTCCATACTTCCGCCGTGGAAATAAGGGCCACTATCCCCGAGATTATATAATTGTGGTGTCCTGAACTTAAACATATCTACAGCGCTATCCGTAAAACCTCCTCTACCCATATTTCTACGATCAGCAGGTCCTGTCTTGAGACCACCATGTTCATATAGGTCATCTACCCCAAGTGCTTCAAACTTCATTGACCCAAGATTGCGTTCAAAGTGGCAAGTGTTACATCCAGCTTTACTGAAAAATAATACTGCTCCTTTTTTCTGTTGCTCAGTCATAGCATATTTTTCACCTTTGAGCCATTTTTGGAATGGTGCCTGATTGGTGATGACTTGTCTCAGATAAGCAGATAAGGCAAAACTTGCGCCTCTTCTGGAGTACCTATCTGCTTCAGACATTTCAGGAAAAGCAGCATCAAACATTTCTTTATATCCTGCATGTTCGATGATTTCTTTAGTGTAATTCATTCGGTGAGTGATCAAACCTTCAATATTTTGGCCTTCCAATGCACCGAGATTTAGCTTATTGATAGCTGTGCCTGGATCAAAGATGCCCCACATTGCTTCAGTACCTTCATTTTGATGATCAGAACCAAACGAACCATTCCACATAGTATTCTCTACATAAGCGGTATTGATTACGGCTAAAGGTCTTGCACCTTGGGCATCAATACTATCGTTGTGATATAGTGGATATTTAAGTCGGGACTCACCTTTTACACCAAAACCTACACCACCATCTGCGATGCCTTGCATTCTACCCGGTCTGAATCCTGATTCAGGCACATGACAACTTGCGCATGTAAAAGTAAATCTTTGATCTTGTCTTTTTGACTCATTGGCAAATATGGGCTCGAAGAATAATAACTTCCCAAGAGCGACCTTCTCAGGTGTCAATGGATTGACTGGGGATTGTGGTATTTCAGCTAGATTTTTTTCGTCTGGTAGGATATACTTGTCTTTGTCAGGAATTAGATAATTCAATTCCTTATCATTGGTCGTTAACTCATCGTGATGGCAACTAACCATAAACATAATACAACTTATCGTTGCTAAAAGTAAAAGGGTGCGAGTCATTATAATCGAATATTTGAAATGTCGAGCGCAAAGGTAGATAAAAAATACCAAAATTTCTTCAAAAACAACGAAATTAGAATTTTTAATAAATTTTTAACAATTGAAAAATTGAATAATTCCGGCTACTAAAAATGATTATTTCAGATAATTCATCAATTGCTGTCTATCAATAAACAAATTTAATACCACTAAATTGAAAAATCATGGAAAACCATTAATATTTTTGTAAGATAATTGACATTCAGTTAGTTATATTGTGTATACTATATTTTTTAAGGATATAATTTGTTAAGAATGTCATAAGATTGGGTATC
>JBBRJL010000560.1:0-2112 GCA_038219375.1 Chitinophagales bacterium
AATGGATGACTGGAAAGGCATACCACTTCATTACATTGTAGAAAAAGGCTGGCGAAACCACGCAAAAAAGATATTTAATCATACCCCAGAAATGTTGTCTTTTTTCTCTGACAAACTCAAATATCCATACCCTTGGGACAAATATGCACAGATTGTGGTCAAAGACTTTGTATCTGGCGCTATGGAGAATACCAGTGCAGTAGTATTTGGGGATTTTATTCAGAAAACTACACGTGAACTTATAGACAACGACAATGATTACATCGTAGCACATGAGATGATGCACCACTGGTTTGGTGATCTTGTGACTTGTGAAAATTGGTCAAATCTGACTTTAAACGAGGGTTTTGCAAATTATGCCGAATACCTTTGGTTTGAAAATAAATATGGAAAGGATAGGGCAGAACATCACCGCATGAATGAGATGAATGGATACTATAGCCAAGTTTTTGGTCAAGGGGCACATCCTTTAGTCCATTACTATTACGAAGACAAGGAGCAGATGTTTGATGCACACAGCTATAACAAAGGCGGACTCGTACTGCATATGTTGAGAAGTTATTTAGGTGATGATGCTTTTTTTGCTGGACTCAACAAATATTTGGTGGATAATGCCTATACTGCGGTAGAAGTGGACGAACTCCGAATGGCTTTTGAAGATACCGTAGGTGAAGACCTCCATTGGTTTTTTGATCAATGGTTTTTGGGTAGTGGTCATCCGCATATTGATGTGAACTATTCTTATAATGACGAAAATAAAGTCCTTTTGGTAGAAGTTGATCAATCGCAAACACCAAAGAACTTCTATCAGAATTTCAAATTTCCGGTAGATATCGCCTTATATTACGAAGATGGCAGTGTTCAGTATCACCCAGTTATGATCAATGAAAAAAAACAAAGAGTCCTGATCGAAGACCTAAAAGCAAAACCTGCTACTTATGTTTTTGATGGTAAAAACGTCCTATTGGCTATGATAAATGAAAACAAAACGCCAGAACAATATAAAGCCCAATTCAGACTTTCTGATAGGTTTATGGACAAAGTTATTGCATTCACAAGCACGAATGATGGTAATGCAGATTTGATAGATAAAGCTTTGAAAGATCCTTTTTATTTGATCAGAAATATGGGAATAGATGCTATCGGTACTGAAAAAGCGGCGAAATACATCAATGAATTACAATCTTTGACATTTTCGGACCCACACTCAGAAGTAAGACGTGGTGCATTGGTCAAACTATTAGAAATGGAAGATTTTGACCCGACAACATTGTGTCAGAATGTTTTAAATGGTGAGCAAGCGTATCCTGTCATTCAGATAGCCCTAGAAGTGTTAGGCCATATTGACCCCGATAGAGCTAAACCATTTATTGAAAAATATAAAAAAGACGAAACGGATTACTTGGCGGCTACATTAGCAGGGATAATCTCTGAAGATGACCTAGATGGCATAGCTTACCTTGAATCCAAATCGAAAACGATTGGTATCAATAATATGTTTGAATTTTATGGGCAATATCATGAATTTTTGATGGGCAAAGACTTGAAAATGCTGTCCAATACCGTAGAAATCATGAAAAATATTGCTACCAATAAGGATGGCAATATGTTCCGAAAATATCTTGCCACTGTCACCCTTATCAAATTGGCAGAAGATGTTGCTAATAGAGAAGAAGCTAAGTCAAATCCACAAAATGTTGCTTTCTTAGATAAAATTAAAAACATCATCACTCAGGTAGTAGATAGTGAAACAAATCCTACTTTGATAGAGAAGTATCAGGGTATCAAATAATATTTATTTTTAAAATAGTTATATAAAAGGCAGCCAAATGTAGCATCTGACTGCCTTTTTGTTTTTCCTAATATGCAGTGGTAAATAAGAACCACGTTTCATTAAGTTCTTTATTACGAAAGACTATGAGCTATTTAGGTGAAAATTTAAGCATCCTAATATTCATTAATATTTACCATAAATGGCTGTAACAAATGGTCCATTTAGAAATTCAGAAGTAGATAACTGACTTTGGAGTATTGTACCTTTCCACTTATTCTTTAGCAACATATATGCAACTTCACATAATGGCGCTGCTGTGGCAGTTTGGATAGCCCTTA
>JBBRJL010000561.1:0-2108 GCA_038219375.1 Chitinophagales bacterium
TGGCAAAGCATATATTAAATCATGTACATTTTTAAAAGGCCCCACCGTAAGTGTGCGATGCTCAAGCGCCAATATATTATTGCCGTAAAACTTTATCATATCATCCCAAAGCTTACTGTTTTGCAATTCTCCAAAAGCACCGAGTGTAGAGGAGGAAGTGCCATGTAAAAACAGCAGGTAAGGTTTGGTGCCGGATGTTTTTAATTCTGGTGCCTTGTAGGTAGTAAGTTTAAAATTTGGTAATAAGCCATAAAGCCCTTCATTTATTTTATCATCAGCACCCTTTAAACCACGCTCTTCAATTTTTGCAGCTACCGTCTTAATGCCTTGCTTAACCTTCGTTTTTATAAACTTGCGAAAGAGTTTCAAAGCTATATCACCCACTAAACTTCTCGATGCATCGTCCGATGCAAGCGAACCCGGCAGTATAGGTGCATCCCCGGCAGAACGGGATTGTTCCTTTAGTTCAGGAAAAATTTCTTTCAGATTATTGTTGTCTCCAAACCAGGTGCTGCCGTCGTTAAATACCAGTTCTACATAACGGTCATCTTCTATGGTTACGTTGGTTATTTCACCAGCGGCCCTCGATTGGCTTATCTCATAAGCTTCCTCCAGTTCAAAATAAGTTTCGTCCGTTTCAACAAAAACGCTGGAGGCAGCAGCAGCTGTTTGCTTAGTGCCGTAAAGGCGGATGGCTGTAGACATGGCAATAATATTTTATAAAATAATAAGATTATAGAACAAAAAAAACCTGTGTGGACTACATTGCAACAATTTTATTATTACACGTAAAACCCGGACTGCACATTAATATTTTGGGAATTAAAGTACATTTTCTGTAGTGGTAAAAAGAGGATGTTAATTTTAGATTAATACAGTACCGGCAACGCTACAACGCCTATACGATTATATAAAATTTAACATGCAATAAAAATAGGAAATAGCTTTCACATTAGCAACAGTTGGGTACAAATCAAATTGTTGTAAGTAAGCTACGATGATTTTGCTCAATAATTTTATTTGAAGTACCTGGATTGCCCGGTAACGCAAGGTCAATAAATAAAGCTGATGTAGTAGAATATCAAACCGGGAATAATGAATGTAGAGATGGCTGAATTACTTCAATATTCGATATTCCTTGTTCATTATTCATTATTGTTTTCTTATTATAATCACATTGTCCAACGGAACTAAAAGATAAATTCTATAAGATAACTTGGGGCTATGAATAATTGTACTACTAACAACTTCAGTTGCGCTTTGTCCCGATCTTTTATTTGGGGCTTTTCGCTTTTACTCTGTCAAAGAGCCTGGCTACTTTCTCCTCCCCTTTTGGGGAGGTCGGATGGGGCTTAACCGGGGTAACCACTTCAATCCGCCAGAAATTGAGCAGATGATCATTTTTCAACACTTGCGTAAATCAATCTGTTTTGGTTGTATTTGCGCAAGCGATTAGATTTGAGTAGCGGCAATACAATCGTTAGCGGATATATTTATGGAGCACTATTATACTTTGATATTTATTCTAGCGATAGCGTTTGGCTTATCTTGGCATTATCTTAGACTTAAGAGAATATCGGCAAGACAGATTACTTCAGATTATTGCCTAAAACAAATCCAATTTTCATTAAGTTGGATACAGTTTATTTTGCCGACTATTTTTTTAATTATTGGTCTGTACGGGGAAGTAAGTGTGTTTATAGTTTCTTTAGGAACCACGCTTTTTATTTCTGTGATAGTGGAATGGATATTGACCAGAAATTTTGTTTATGATGCATATGTAATTTCTGGAAATAATATAATCCGAAATGGATTGAAAATTAAAGAATTTAATTTACAGGAATTGACAATTATTGACTTTCTGCCTTTTAGTGACTCACTTAAACTAAAATTTAAAGACGGACAATCACTTTCAATTCATAGACCAAATTTCCAAACAGATTCCTTAATTATTTTTTTAAAAGTCGCAATTGAGAAAAGTAAATTCTACGTAGCAATTTCTGATGACGCTAAATCTAAAATTTACATCGAAGAGACAACCTCAAGGTAATACATCCGCTAACAAAGGTATTGCTGCAAGCAGGGCTGGACGTTGTTATCTTCGGCTG
>JBBRJL010000562.1:0-2096 GCA_038219375.1 Chitinophagales bacterium
ATTGCAAACCAAATTGAAATTGAAACAGGTATTAAAATAATGCATGAAACGCATCGGGGTAAATTTAGTTTTGCAGCACATGTCACCAAAAATTACCTGACTCAATTACCTGATCTAAAACTTTGTTTAGATATTTCGCACTGGTGCTGTGTAGCAGAAACTTTTTTGGAAGATCAAAAAGAAGCGGTTGACTTAGCCATCATTCATACGCATCATATTCATAGCAGGGTTGGGTTTACAGAAGGCCCACAGGTGATGGATCCAAGGGCTCCGGAAAATCAGGAAATAGTGCATACCCATATTTTATGGTGGCAACAAGTAATAGATTCAATAAAATTAAAAGGAGGTAACAGTTTAACCATTACGCCAGAATTTGGAGCACCGCCTTATCAGCAATTATTACCCAATACACAAGAACCAATTTATAATTTGTGGGATGTAAATGTTTACATGATGCAGTTGCTAAAAATGAAATTAAGCTTGTAGCAATTGTCTGCGTTATTATTTTATTTTAGTAATTGAGCAGCTATTATTCATAAAATCTAATGAATATTTATTAATCATTTATATCTTTCCCTTGATGGAAATTTTAATCTAAATCTTTTAAGTAGAAGGAGTTTTATTTCAATATCTGATGGGAAAATAAAACTTTTGTCAATAATGTAATTACCCTTTTTATGCAGTTTTATAGAATCTTACAGGGATAGGAGACAAAGAAATTTAAAAACCTACCTGTTTTCATTCAGGCGTATTTCTCCCTTCTTTTAAAGGCTATTTGGCCTTAAATAAGTCGTAGTATTTTGCCAAGATTATACCAACTTTATTGTGTACCAATCAAACAAACATCACCAGCTTTTATTCTAAAACGATGTCAGGCATTAATTATCAAAAGTGTAAAATTATTGTAGACCTAGTCCGTTTAACTTGATTGCGGAGGGGCACAGGGCACTGCCTCAAAAATAATCGAGGAGACTCGAAGGGGACTTTTACTTATTTTTGCTTTTTAAAATTGTTTTCTTTTTAGCGCTGTACTGCTGAAAGTTGCCACCCCAGTAATACTTACCCTCAGCATCTTTATACCATTTTGAACTGCCATTATAGGTTTCGCCGGTAATTACCTCAACATAATCAAGGGTAAAACCTTTGGCTACCTTACCAGTTATTTCTCCTTTTGCAGAAGGCAACTTTCTTACGATTGCAGTATCGGTAATGCAAATTAGTGTTCCGGTTTCTATTGATGTTGATGCGTTAGGTACATACGTTTGTTGTGCCGATTGATTCTGCTGATTCTCTTGTTTTACCTGGTAAATGATGGTACATTTTGGAAACGTTTTTTGCAGCCGGTTGATCTCAGTTGTTGGTATTAAAGTTACTCCAAGATCGAGTTGTTGCATGTTTTCAAAACCATATACTTCTTTTGGCATTGACGTAAGTCCGGCCTTTGATAAATCAATTTTACAAACAATAAGTGGGCTGGATAGTTTTTTAGTTTCATCTATTGAATAAAAAGTACGGCTACAATCCGGCTGAACTTGTTTACGGACTAACTGGCTTGGAGGATTAGACAGGACCTGATTGGAGCTGCTTAGTATGTCGTAGGTGAAATTGACATCCGAAATAAATATTTTTTTAAGTTTTAAATTTATCTGAATGTTATACCGGTCATCAGCGATATAAACGGAGGTTGAATCCCGTCTTATTTCTTTAAACTCTATTGCGTTGGTATAGTCGCTAATTTGATTGTTTACTTCTTGCCAATTACCGGTTTTTGGGTTTACAAAAAAATCACCAATAACTGCAGGGTCATCTCGTTTGTAGTGAACCTGTTTAACAGTAAGCCCGTTAATGCCCGGCGGTTGCAACTGTTTTATCCAAACAATAATTGAATTGTCAACCTGTGCCTGTTGACGAGTGTTTCTTAAATTAGCCTGTACTTTTAAAGCCGGGTAATACTTGCTATAAATTTTTTGTATTGCCCTAGCCTTACCTTGCAAGGCGTTGTTGTAATAATATATATCGCTGTTGTAATTGTAGTTTTTTACTTCTACCGGGTTTACTTTATAGCCGTTGTTTTCCAGTTCTTTCTTAAATAAATT
>JBBRJL010000563.1:0-2095 GCA_038219375.1 Chitinophagales bacterium
TACTTCAAAAGTAGCTAAAAATCAATTGTGGAATCTCAAAAGATTATCTGCTATCACAATTATATCTGGGCCTGACAAAACGGTGATACAGTCTGAACAATCAGATTTATATAGTGATGTGGTATCTTCTGTCAGCAATGAAAATATAAAAAGTGATTTACGACTAACTTTGTTTCCAAATCCAACGTTAGGTAATTTGAACGTATCTGTTGATATGTCATTGATCGGAAAGGCATATTCTATTTATAATCTTCAAGGTATTATATTAAAGACAAATGTTATTTATCAAAAAGAAACGGATATCGATGTATCATATTTACCGACAGGCCATTATATTTTAAATGTAAGCAATGGTGGTAATTTTGTTTCTAAATTCTTTACTAAAACATATTAAAATGAGGTGGTTTATTTCTATCTTTTTTCTTTTTGTTTTTCATTCATCGGAAGCCCAACCAGACTATAAATCCTGGGATTCATTTCTAAAAAAATATGTGTCAGCTTCTGGTGATGTAGATTACAAAAGTATCAAAACCAACAAAAAAGAATTGGATGGCATAGTCAAGTCTTTTTCGGCCGTTTCAGTATTACCTACATGGAGCAAGAATGATCAACTAGCTTTCTGGATCAATGCTTATAATGTTTTTACGATACAGTTGATCGTAGATAACTATCCGCTCAAAAGCATTCAGAATCTTGATGGTGGTAAACCGTGGGATGTCAAAAGGATAACGATAGGTGGTAAAAAATATTCTCTAAATAATATCGAAAATGATATCATCCGCCCTCAATTCAAAGATGCAAGAATACATTTTGCAGTCAATTGTGGTGCTAAATCATGCCCACCACTTTTAAATGGTGCATTTTTCACCAAAACCTTAGATGCCCAATTAGATGCTGTTACAAATAAGTTTATCAATAATACCAAATATCAGTCGATAGCAGCCACAAAATTAACGCTTTCAAAGATTTTTGATTGGTATGCTGTAGATTTTGGGGATATCCCTACCTTCATAAATAAACATAGTTCCTTAAAAGTAAACAAAAATACAGTTATTGTTTTTAAAGAATATGATTGGGCATTAAACGACAAAAAATGATATAATCCAGAATCATGATAAGATTTATTTCAATTACCTGCTTAGTAATAGCATTCAGCGCTTGTGCACAGCAGAACAAAAAAGTGGCCAGCACATCTTCCGTAAAAATGGAAAGTGACAATACTATTATAGACACCACTTGGACAGAAAAGGTAGTAAAATCAGACTCTGAATGGAAAAAGTCACTTACTACAAAGCAGTATTATATTCTTAGGAAACATGGTACAGAACGTCCATTCAGCAGTGCGTTGTATGAAATCAAAGAAGAAGGTACCTACATTTGTGCAGGTTGCAAAAACCCATTATTTTCATCCAATGCCAAGTTTGATTCAGGAACAGGTTGGCCTAGCTATTTTCAACCTTACTCCAAAAAAAGTCTCAATGTAGCAGCGGACAATAGTTTGGGCATGGAGAGAAATGCTTTGACTTGCCAAAGATGTGACGGCCATTTAGGACATGTATTTAATGATGGTCCTGAGCCAACGGGATTGAGGTATTGCATAGACGGGGACGGAATGCTTTTTGTTCCAAAGAAGGCGCGGGTAACAACTGTTGTAGCTACTTTTGCTGGTGGTTGCTTTTGGTGTACGGAAACTATATTTGAAAGTATCAAAGGCGTATCCGAAGTCATTTCCGGTTACTCCGGTGGTAAAGAAACTGACCCTACTTATGAATCAGTGGGCGGAGGCAGGACAAGTCATGCAGAGGCCTTTCAGGTATATTATGATCCAAATGTTATTTCTTATAAAGATTTAGTTAGGGTATTTTTTGCTTCTATTGATCCCACGATCGTAAATGGTCAAGGACCAGATAGAGGTGAGCAGTATCGGACGATCGCATTTTATTCTAATGATGAGGAAAAAGCCACCATTGAAGCTAAAATAGCGGAAATAGCTAAAGAATATTCTAAACCTATTGCCACTCAAGTGGTAAAATATGACAAGTTTTATGAAGCTGAAGAATATCACCAAGATTTCGTAAAACGGAATCCCAATCAG
>JBBRJL010000564.1:0-2063 GCA_038219375.1 Chitinophagales bacterium
TGTCCGCAAGCCGCTCGTTACCATACCGAAGTAAAAGTCCACAAATTAATGGATGTAAAGGAAGTAAGCGAATGTGCCGACAATGCAAAAGCTGGCGGAGCAAGTCGTATGTGTTTAGGAGCAGCTTGGCGCGAAGTACGCGACAACAAGGATTTTGATAAAGTTCTAGACATGGTAAAAACCATTAACAGCAAAGGTTTAGAAGTTTGCGCTACCTTAGGAATGGTAACTGAAGAACAAGCAAAAAAATTAGCAGCAGCTGGATTGTATGCTTATAACCATAACATTGATACATCCGAAGAAAATTACAACAATATTATTTCTACTCGTAAATTTGAAGATAGGTTAAACACTATCAATAATGTTCGTAAAGCTGGCTTAACGGTTTGCAGTGGCGGTATCATAGGTATGGGCGAAAGTGCCGAAGATAGAATAGGAATGTTATATACTTTGAGTTTATTGCGTCCGCAACCCGAGAGCGTACCTATTAACGCATTGGTAGCAATGGAAGGAACCCCTTTAGAAGACCAACCACCGGTGCCAATTTGGGATATGGTACGTATGATTGCAACTGCAAGAATTGTATTACCAAAAACTGCTGTTCGTTTAAGCGCTGGTCGTTTAAACATGAGTATGGAAGGACAAGCTTTGTGTTTTATGGCAGGAGCTAATTCTATTTTTGCAGGAGAAAAACTATTGACTACACCAAACCCTAAGTTTAACGAGGACATGGAAATGTTTAAAATTTTAGGGCTAACACCTAAAAAATCTTTTGCAGATAAGTTGGAAGAGGTAACGCAGTAATGCTTGATAACAATAATCCAAATCACATTTTAAATTCTCTTCAAAGCAGAAAAGACAAAGGTTTATTACGCCAATTAAAAACCAATTTCCCCGAAATAGATTTTTGCAGTAACGATTATTTGGGCTTTAGTCGGAAGTCGATAGAAGTTATTCAGGAGCCCTATGAGTCAGGCTCTTCTGGGTCGCGTTTAATTTCTGGAAATTCTTTTTACATAGAGGAAACAGAAAAAGAAGTAGCTAAATTTCATAATGCCGAAAGTGCTTTAATTTTTAATTCGGGCTACGATGCCAATTTGGGCTTGTTTTCAAGTGTTCCTCAAAAAAACGATTTGATTTTATATGATGAGTTAATTCATGCTAGTATTTACGACGGTATTCGTTTAAGTTATGCTAAGCACTATAAGTTTAAGCATAATAATGTTGAGTTTTTGAATGATTTAATCCAACGCCATAAAAATAGCTTTACAAACATTTATATTGCTGTTGAAAGTATTTATTCTATGGATGGCGATTTGGCTCCATTATTAGAAATAGTTGAGTTAAAAAAGCATAATAAAAATATTTTTTTAATTGTTGACGAAGCCCATGCTATTGGTATTTTTGGCACTAGCGGTTCAGGACTTTGTAATTTATTGAATATTGAAGAAGATTGTTTTGCGCGTATTTATACTTACGGGAAAGCAATGGGTTGCCACGGTGCATCAGTTGTAAGTTCTAATACTTTAAGAGATTATTTAATTAATTTTGCGCGATCGTTTATCTATACAACCGCTTTACCTCAACACAGTATTGCAAATATTAACAACGCTTATAAATTACTACAAAATTCAATACAAATAAACAAGCTGCAAACTGTTATATCTTATTTTTTATCAAACGCAAATCATTTAAAAAATTTAATTAAAAGCAATAGTGCTATTCAATGTTTAATAGTAGGAGATAACAATAAAGTTGATAATTTAGAAAACATCTTAGCCCAAAATAATATTTATGTTAAGGCTATTAAAAGCCCAACAGTAAAAGTAGGTACTGAACGTTTGCGTATTTGCTTACACGCCTTTAATACAGTTAAAGAAACAGATTTATTAATCAAAGCCCTGTCAGATGAAAAATTCTGTCAGGTTTTTAAAACCTAATAGGATTATGGCAAACTATTTTATAACAGGTATTGGCACGAATGTTGGAAAGACATTAACCTCAGCAATCTTAACAGAAGCGTTGCAAGCCGATTATTGGAAACCAGTTCAGAGTGGAAATAC
>JBBRJL010000565.1:0-2048 GCA_038219375.1 Chitinophagales bacterium
TGACCCTGCAGGTGATGCCATAGTTAATGCAGAGTTTAAGGATTACGTAGCTAATCTGACTCCATCCAAAAATGGCTCGATATCCTTAAAATCATATCACCCAAATAAATTGGTTTATGAGTCAAATACTGAAGGAGAACAGTTTGCCGTATTTTCTGAAGTTTGGTATGGACCGAATAAAGGTTGGGAAGCATCTATTGACGGAAAGCCAGTAGATCACATTCGAACTGATTATCTTTTACGTGGATTAAAGATACCAACAGGAAAACATGAGGTCATATTCGAATTCAAACCCAAGGCATATTTCTTGGGCGAAACCATCAGTTTGGTTTGTTCGTTGTTATTGTTAGGATTGTTGGTTTTTTATATTTACACAAAAATCCGCCCAAAAAAGGAATTGGTTGTAAAAGCATAGTTTGTAAATAGAACCGAGTTAAAATTATTAAAGAGATATAGATGAATGGTAAGTCGGTATTAATCACGGGAGGAACAGGATCGCTAGGTAAGGAGTTGACTAAGACGATATTGGCAAAATGGCCTGACATTCATAGGTTAGTGATCTTCTCTAGAGATGAGCAGAAACAGTATCAAATGGCACTCGAATATCCTGAAAAGCAATATAAAGCGATCAGATACTTCATTGGTGACGTCAGGGATTTGGATAGATTGAAGCGTGCTTTCAGTGGTATAGATTACGTAATTCACGCAGCAGCCATGAAACATGTACACATAGCGGAGTACAATCCTGACGAATGTGTAAAGACTAATATAGGTGGCGCTGAAAATGTGATAAAAGCAGCATTGTCTTCTAGCGTGAGTAAAGTGGTCGCATTATCCACGGATAAAGCATGCGCGCCTATCAACTTGTATGGAGCCACCAAACTTACTTCAGATAAGTTGTTTATCGCTGCTAATAATATACGCGGAAAACAAGATATAAAGTTTTCGGTAGTAAGGTACGGAAATGTGATGGGATCAAATGGATCAGTGATTCCATTCTTTATGCAAAAGAAAAAAGATGGTGTGCTACCGATCACAGATAAAAGCATGACGAGATTTAATATCTCTCTGCAAGCAGGTGTAGATATGGTATTGCACGCCTTGGAGACAGCTTGGGGCGGAGAATTATTCGTACCCAAAATACCATCTTACAAAATAATGGATGTCGCTCAAGCCATTGGTCCAGAGTGTGAACATAGAGAAGTGGGCATACGTCCTGGAGAAAAAATCCACGAAGAAATGATCACTGCTTCCGATTCATATTCCACGTATGACTTAGGCAAATATTACGTCATATTGCCACAAGTACCCGTTTGGGATTTGGAGAAATATATCAGTTTTTTTGATGCTAAGTTGGTTCCCAAAGGATTCCACTATACCTCTGATAATAATCCTGAATGGGAGACAGTAGAAAGTTTGAGAGCTTTGATTACAGAACATTTAAACCCTGATTTTAAAATATGATACCCTACGGCAAACAAAATATAACACAGGAAGATATAGATGCTGTGGTAGAATCACTTCATTCCGTTTACCTTACCCAAGGCCCAAAAATCAAGGAGTTTGAGGATGCATTTGCAAAGTATATTGGCTGTAAATATGCCGTTGCTGTATCTAATGGGACAGCTGCTTTGCACCTTTGTACGATGACACTCAATGTCGCCGAAGGGCAAAAAGTCATAACAACACCTATTACCTTTGCGGCAAGTGCCAATTGTGTGCGATATTGCGGTGGAGAAGTCGTTTTTTCAGATATCGATCCTGACACCTATCTATTGGATATTAACAAGGTAAGATTATTATTGGAATCATCACCAAAGGGAACATATCAAGGTATTATCCCCGTAGATTTTGCGGGAAGAGCAGTAGATTTGGAAGCTTTTAGAACATTGGCGGATGAATATGGACTTTGGATTATTGAAGATTCTTGCCATTCGCCGGGAGGATATTTTGTAGACAGTAAAGGTGTTTCGCAAAATTGTGGTAATGGTAACTATGCGGATTTGGCCATTTTCTCTTTTCATCCAGTTAAACATATAGCTTGTGGC
>JBBRJL010000566.1:0-2048 GCA_038219375.1 Chitinophagales bacterium
GCCTTCTCTGCAAAAGTAATGATCTCAGGAACATGAGCGTTTTCATCTAGGTATACAATGATCTGACCAAGATTGGATGCTGTTTGTTTTTGAAATTCATTATAATAAATACGTGGGTTGCCCTTGCCCACATTACTTGCGATATGATGTACTTCTGGCATTTGGAGCAATTGTCTCTCTATTTTCCTAACCAAAACATCCGTATGCATAAGATTGGATCCAGGTTCTGTTTCTATGTCAATAGTTATCACTGGTTTTTCTGATTCTGGAAATAAACTAAACCCAAGGACTGGCACTAAAAATAAAGATGCTAAAAAGATCATACCCGCTACCAATAATGTCCAATATGGATGGCGCATACACCACTCCAAAAGTCTTTGATAGGGACTATTGATATAAGTTTTGAAGGCTCTGAAAAAGAAATTACCATCATTATGGCTATCACCTTCATGGGCCTTTAACATAATACTTGCCAAAAATGGTATGATAGTTACGGATACAAAAAGCGACGCCAACACAGTTAACATGACTGCCATAGGCAATGACCTAATAAAGTCACCTGAACCTTCTGGAAGATTGGCAAGCGGTAGGAAAGCTAGAAGCAAAGTAGCAGTGCAGCCTAATATTGCCACCATGATGTGATTGGTAGCTGATACAGCTGCTTCTTTGGCGCTAATACCTTTCCGCATGTACCTCTCTATGTTTTCGACGACGACGATACTATCATCTACTAGCAATCCGAGAGAGATCACCATACCTACTATACTTAATTGGTTAAGTGTATATCCCATCAAATCTAGCAAAAACAAGCCGATGCTCAATGACAATGGAATAGAAATCATTACTATAATGGATGCTCTAGTACCAAGTGGAAGTAAAGTAATCAGTACCAAAAATATCGCAATAGCAAAATCCCTTCCCAAACCACCCAATCTATTTTTCACACCTTTTTCCTGATCAAAGGCTTGTTCAAGTTTGATCCCTTCGGGAAGTGTTTTTTCAAACTCGTCAAGTACTTCCTGGATTTGTGCTCTTGTCGAAATAATATTCTTTTTGTCTTTCATGGCAGAATTGACCCATATAGCTCGTCTGCCGTTGTATCGCGCTATGTGGTCGTATGATTCCTCTTCATAATATACCTGAGCAATCTGCTCTAGTTTTACCATTCTACCTTCAGGTGTGACTTGGACAATAGTACTTTTTATATCATTTATGTCTTCGTATTCAGAAGTGGTTTTGATATTGTATTTCCGATGGCCTAGATCGATATCACCACCTGGTATATTGACATTATTCGCTTGTAATAATCCTAATACTTGATTCAAGCCAAGCTTCATTACAGCCATTTTTTCTAGATCGAGTGCTATTTTTATTTGTCTCTCTGGTGCCGCTTGTACTTCGACCCATTTGACATCTTTAATCTTTTCAATATTTTTTTCCAAAACTTCTGCATAATCACTGAGCATTTGCATAGATGCAGTATCTGAGATCATAGCTGTTTGTAAGATAGCTACGTCACTACTTGATGCTTTTTTGATATCAAGCAAGATGATACCTTCCGGCAAATCGGGCCTGATCTTATTAATTTCTCTGATGACATCATTGTTTTTTGATTCTACATCCACACCATAATTAAATTCTGCAAGCATGACCACAAGTCCGTCTTTGATGGTAGTGTTAATTTTTTTGACATCGGTCAGTTGGTACAATTCTTCTTCTATTGGATCAGCAATAAGCTTTTCCATATCTTTTGGATTGGTACCCGGATAAACGACAACTATCGAAAATATTGGTGCACCGAATGGCGGATCCTCACTTCTGGGCATGTTGAGCAGCGCATTAATACCTAGCACCATTACTGCAATGAATATCACCAAGGTAAACTGCCAGTTTTTGACAAAAAATCTATTAAAGCCCATTATTTTATTTATTTTTTGGTGAATATTATTGAATAATGACTTTATCTCCTTCTTCTAGATACATGGCTCCTGTTGTGACAATTTCTTTGACACCATCCAAACCACGACTGATCGATACCTTATCACCCA
>JBBRJL010000567.1:0-2039 GCA_038219375.1 Chitinophagales bacterium
TCAGTCATTGTGTCGGTCTCCCTAAGGATATAATCAATTTGGATTCCCTTTCTTATATAAAATATGTAGGTTACTTGGTGCTAAACAGTACATCAGATATATCTGATATAAGCGGACTAAGTATGAATAAAGTTGGATACATGGCAATCCACATGCAAAAAAAGTGGGTAAAGCCTATGAAGATTGATAGCTTTGGCAGGTTAGATATAAATTTCCCTAAGGACACTGTGGCTGACCTTAAGCTTTTTCAGCATATTAAATACATCAGGTCTTTAACGTTTATAGGTAATGCGCTTTTTGTACCACCTTTGCGCTTTAATGGCGGGGATGATTTTAATATTACTATTGCAAGTAATAATCGAAAAAATGATCTAAAGAATGTCATGCCCCAAAAACCTAATAGTAAAATTTATTTTAACTTAATTAATAGTTTTAACTTAAATTGCGAATTAGATTACGACTTAGATAGCGTAGAACTTTTTAAAATTTCAGGTTGTGATAAATTTAATTTGGGAACTTTTAAAAATGTAAAATATTGTAATGTGTTTATAGTTTCTAGTCAACGTGAAATGGGGCGTGAGTTTGAAGATTTTCAACTTGAAGATGTCAAATTATTTACCGTTAGTAATAATAGGACATCACTAGATGGTTCTAAGATATTTCCAAATCTTAAAAACATTAGGAATCATTTGAGATTAGAAATTAATAAGAATTTGGATAATTTAACTTTCTTAGATAATTGCAAAATACCAACAGATTTCTCTTTCATTAATAACATTATTGACAAAACGTACATTAAAATTACAAACAATGACTTGTTAGAAACTTGTAATAGCAATTTTCTTTGCCGCGCATTCAAAGAGTACCCTGATTCTATTAAAGTAAGTGGTAATTTTAATGATTGTAATAATGAATTGATCTCTCGTGAATGCAACCCAATTACTTCTATAGTAGATTATGAGGAACATGAAATATTTTTATATCCAAATCCCACTAGTGGAAGGGTACAATTTAATAAAAATATGAGCCCACACAGCCTTTCTGTTTATAATTTACAAGGTAAATTAGTCAAAGAAATAGACAAAATTGGAAGCGAAGTCGATTTAATTGATCTACCAGCTGGTATTTACTTCTTGTATTTTAGGGACAATAGATCCATAAAACGACATAAGCTAATTAAGGTCGATTAGTGATTTTTATTTGCCAGAAAGCCAGTGTAAAATGGCTTTACAGTTAAGGCAGACTTATCAATTTGTTCTTGATTTTTAAATATTTATTTTTGTACGAACAGAAATCTTGGTTAGGTTTTACTACATTCTATTTCTGTACAGTATGTATTGGATATTTTTTTATTGGTTTTACACCTATATTGTTTATTCTAGCACTAATCCCAGCACTCAGTGAGTTGTTTTCTTATCGTGGTAGCGACAATCTCACCGTACCACTGGTCGCAACTTTTTCTGAATATCAATCATATCTGATACCCCGATTACGGTCGTACATTGGTTAGCATTTTTATGTATGTTGATGATATTAGCTGTAGTTTATCATAAAAAATGGTTATCGATGGCTAGGACGACAGCGGCAGTATTGCTTGGTACAATCATCATATTTTCAGTTGGCATTGTACTTTTGAAACCTCTATCCATATTTTTTATAGTGGTGAGCCTGACATCAAAACTCCACCCTATGTCCAAAGATGCGAGCGGTAGAAATGCCATACAAGTTTTTGCCAATGGACTAATTGCTGTATTATGTTTGCTCGTGTATGCCTTGACAAAAAATGAAATATTTATCTTAGCATCATTTGCACCCGTAGCCGTCAGTTTTTCAGATACCATCAGCAGCGATATAGGGATGCATTTTAAATACAAAACATACGATATCACCACCTTCCAGCCTATCAAAGTAGGTTTGTCTGGTGGGATTTCATTGGTGGGAACTTTGGCAGGGATAATGGCTTCCGTTGCATTTGCTTGGCTTATTGGCTTAATTTTTAGTTTAGATAGTGATGACAAAATGATCCTTGCCTTAGCTGG
>JBBRJL010000568.1:0-2034 GCA_038219375.1 Chitinophagales bacterium
AAATATTTGCAATTATTGCTCGTGGTGGCTATTATTATCGTAGTAAATGTCATCGCTTCATTCCTATATACGGAGGTAGATCTTACAGATGATAAGAGGTTTACGCTTTCAGAAAGTACAAAAGCTGTCGTCGCTGCTCCTGATGATAATATCACTATAAAAGTATTTTTGGAAGGTGAATTTCCGGCTGGATTCAAACGATTACAATCATCTGTCAAAGATCTCATGGACAAGCTCCGGGATATCAACCCAAATATAGTTTATGAATTTGAAGATCCCACAGAAGGAAGTCCTAGAGTAGTCGAGCAGAGACAAAAGATGTTGATTGAAGAAAAAATTGTACCCGTTTCACTTAGTTATTCCGATGGTACACAGCTTATACAAAAAGCAGTTTTTCCTTTTGCTATTGTCACCTACAAAGCAAAAAAGTATATCATAAATCTTTTAGAAGAACAAAAGTTGGGTGATGATGAAGATGTCATTTTGAATAAGTCAGTGGCATTATTAGAATACAAATTTGCGAATGCATTCCAAAAGTTACAAGCGCCGAGAGCAAAAAATGTTCTTTTTACCCAAGGTAACGAAGAGTGGGATGAGTCCCAAACGTTCAGACTAGAAAGCGAAATCAGACGTTTTCATAAAGTAGGCAGGGTGTATCTAGATTCACTGATGAAATTAGATAGCACAATAGACCTCTTGATAGTGGCAGGTCCCAAAACACCTATATCAATCCAAAACCAATTCAAAATTGACCAATATATTATGAATGGCGGGAAAGTCTTATGGCTGCTTGATAAGTTTCATATATCATTGGATAGCATAAGCAAAAACAAATTTTTTATACCTACGGATACCGATGCAGGAGTAGATAATTTGTTATTCAAATATGGGGTTAGGATTATGCCTGACTTAATTATGGATCTGGAATGTAGTTATATTCCACAAGTCATCGGAATGGCAGGTGATAAACCACAAACAAAGCTTTTCCCTTGGTATTATCATATATCCGCAGCGACTACACCCGTACATCCGATTGTCAAAAATGTTGATCGAATTAATATGTTTTTTCCGAGTAGCATTGATACCATAAAAACAGACGCAGATATTAAAAAAACAATTTTACTTTCAAGCTCCAAGTATTCTAGATCTCAATTGCAACCGATGCGATTGACTTTTGAAATATTGAAAACAGCTCCTGACCCATCTAAATTTACGGGAGGTCAAAAAAGTTTGGCAGTACTTTTAGAAGGTAAATTTGAGTCGTTTTTTAAGAATAGATTGACAGCTGATGTACAAGCAAACCTTGAACAAATGGGCGTGGAATTTATATCAGAAAGCAAACCGACCAAACAAATAGTAATTTCTAACTCCGACTTTGCCAAAAACTTGGTCAATACTACCAATGGTCAGACAGAAGATATAGGATATAATAAATGGGAGAGGAAATATTACAAAGGGAATAAAGATTTTACCATTAATATGATTGAATATATGCTCGATGATGGCAGTATATTAGAGTCTAGATCAAAAGAAATAAAATTACGACTTTTAGACGCCGTGAAGACAAAGGAAGAGAAAACTAAGTGGCAATTTATAAATGTTGGACTTCCTGTTGTACTTTTGGCATTATTTGGATTATTGTACCACTATATTAGGAAAAGAAGGTTTACAATGTAAAGTTGTATAAACCATAGTGGACAGTAGGTATTGATCATTATAAGTTAAATAAAAATTTGGGATGAAACGGATAGGAATATTATTACTCGCATTATTATTGCTGTCAGGAGGCGCGTACTTTTTATATCAAAAAAATAAGGCTTCCCAAAAAGGAATGGTGTCCGCTGATCGTGGATTTTCAGTGGAGTCCATGGATGAGATCACCAATATCGTCATAAAACATCCTAAACTACAACCCATACAATTCAGTAAAAATGGGAAATCATGGCTCCTTAACGGAAAATACCTGGTCAATGACGCGGTTTTTGTCAATATAGAAAGAGCGCTGACAGGTATGAAGATGCTTTACGTACCGCC
>JBBRJL010000569.1:0-2032 GCA_038219375.1 Chitinophagales bacterium
ATATGTCTCTGTTTTTTGTCTTTTTCTTTGAAAAAACATGTACGTTTATCATTTATTAAATTAATATCTTCATAATATACCAAATATAATAAAAAAAACGTCCAGCATATCTAAATATACTGGACGTTTCGAATGGAATGAAAACTCAAACTAACGCTATTCCACAATAATCATTTTTTTGGTAGCCGTGAAGTCACCGCTAGTCAAGGTATAATACACGACGCCTGATATCGGTAATTGATCTTTTGTAAACTGAACTTCATTGATGCCTTTCAGTGCATTGATTGATTTGCTTATCACTAATCTACCTGTGAGATCATGTAAATTCAAGGTGACATTATCCTCTGAAGGCATGTAGAAACTTACCGTTGTCTGTCCTTTGAATGGATTAGGTACGTTTTGGTATAAGGTGATTGCATCTTGTGCATTTATCCTCGGAACCAATACTACACTTGCCGTTGTAAAGTCTGGCCCAAAATAGGCTTCTGCTTCTGTAACATCCGAAGTCACAGAAATCATATTCCTAACTTCACCATCCGTTTTTGCATTAAGCACTAAAGTAAATAGTACTTCATTGGCTTCTTTGGACATTGATGATTCACTACCTACACTTATGGTAATTTTATCGTTTTGGATCACTCCAATATTACTATCATCTACCCGGATACTTCCTGATTTTACAGATACAAAATCTGCATTGCGAAGATTTATGGTCATTTGACAACCGAATATATCCACAAAATTTGAAGATGTAATTGGTATCATTACAATGCCTTTTTCTACATTTCGATCAACAAAAGTTAGCTTCAGCTCAGATGATGTTCTGGATTCAACTATTGGATTTGTTAGATCTACCGTAGCGCTTCCACTGACATCTCCCACTTTTACAGCTATAAAATGTTGATTTGCCATATCTGAAGTTAATTCAGGTAAAACTATCTTCTCGACAAATGGGAAAGGATAGCTAACTGATAAATTCTGATCTTTAACAGGGAATCTCCAAGATTCATTTTTGGACAATCCAACCACAATACCTAAAATAAGTTTACGGAGTTCGACAAGGTCAACTGCTGTTACTTTTCCATCATTATTAGCATCTGCTGCAATCATTTTGTAAGGATCAATAAATGGATCAATACCAAGAATATGACGTTGAATCAATACTAAATCTAAAGTATTCACACCATTGAGATAATCTCCACTTTTTGCTGCTGACAATTCATAAGCCAATCCTGGTATCCCGTTGTTAAATTCAAAATTACCATCTTGGGTGGTAACCAAACTACTAGTCAACTCAGGGAAATCAGTGGCTGCCAAGGTTACTTCTACATTCCTTACGGTCTGTTGCTGAGCAGTTGCTATTGTTCCTGACACATTAAATCCTGATGACTGCGGGCAACCTGCGCCATTACAAATCAACTTGACTGAAGTAGCACAATAATCATGATTTAAGAACATATCCCACACCGTCATATTAATATCAACATCCACAAATGACTGACCATTGAGTGCTGTACTTGTCCAAATTTTGGAAGAAGTGTTTTCACTCGGATACCATTTTTGATATTCACCAGCATTATATTTTGAGATAGCTGAAGAATTAGTCAGTAAATATGCTTTTCCACTACCATCAAAATAATGCGAAACATTTACATTCACCAATGTCCCATTTATTATGGTATCTGTGATCTGTGGCGCCCAATTGTCAAATGTAAACAATAGGTCGGCCTGTGGTGTACAAGGTGTATTCAGATCGCCGTCAAATGAACCTTTATTAAAGTCTTTTGCCTTCAATTCTATCATTGGCAATGTTCCCGCAGGTGCATTGGTGGGCACTGCCATCAACGCTGTACTTAGTGAAATACAATATGGTGTCGGAGCCTTTTGGTCTCGGATATTGATTATCTCTTCGCATGTCGCAAAATTATGACATCCATCTGTTACTTTCCACGTCACCTTATGCGTGCTTTGCTTGCCCTCTATTACATTTCTGAATACAATCTCTGCTTCTGTACCGGGTCTTGTAGGTGCA
>JBBRJL010000570.1:0-2031 GCA_038219375.1 Chitinophagales bacterium
CTTGGGAGTTAAAATTCGAAAGTTTTTGATTTAAATCATTGATGGCAGAAATAATTTGGGCATCAGAAATATTTGACAGATTATTTTCGCCATCATGTATTACATGTACTACGACAGGAATCGTATAGGATGTAGAATTACGGACACCGTTTCCATTTTCAAGCATAAAATTTGTCATAATTTCTTCATTCTGAATAAAATTATTTTCAATATCTACATTTTGACTCATTTGGTATTCCTGGAAAGCGTTTATAGCACACGAAGCTTCCTGAGCATTCATCTTTGTTATTTGCAAAAACAAAAAACAAAAAACCAAAATTAATGGTGTAAATCTACGAGTAATATACTTATTAAACTCAGAACATAATTTGCACCCCCCGAATAATTTAAAACAAAATTCTCTTTCATATGGAAGAATTTAATGGTAATAAAATAAAATAATAAATAAACGCGTTTTTAGCAAATACAACTATTCTATAAGTCGTCACATATACTTAATGTTAGGCTAAAGTTAAGAAATATATTTATAAGGAGTAGCTTCTTTGTAAAAAAAATAAATAAATAAATAAAAAGACGAAGACCAAAAACACCGATGGGATGCCTTCGAGTCATTCCGATCGGGGACAACACCTTGATCTCTAGCGTCATGCCAAGCCGCCCACAGCACACAAGCAAATCAAGGAAGTAGGCAATTGTCTATTTGTCTCACCTGTGATTTATGTGATTTATTTGATTTTTATCGAAACTTGGACAAAAAGAAAACGCATCTGGTGCGTGACTAAAACCAGACATTTACTTCGATGAGGAGACCCATAGGATAACAGTCCAAAAGTCATAGACTTTGGACAACGCCGTTTTTAAATGTACCCAAAGCTTCCAGCTTTGAATTATCTCCCATGTGCTCGTTTATCTCAGCAAATCAGCAAATCAGCAAATCAACAAATCAAACAAATCAAACAAATCGGCATCCTAATTAAAGGAGAAACTCACTCTTAAGTAGAATTTCATCCTATTTTTCATAATTTTTGTATAAAATCAACCAAATTATACGATTGGTTCGCAATGTAATCGTAATTTTATGTTGCCAATTAATTAAGAATGCGCTTTTATCTGTAAAAGCCACATTCCTATTTACTAAATGTATCACTGTAATAAAATGAGATTATATATATTCATTGTAAGTATTTTGTTTTGCATTGCGAGTAATCCGAGTAATGCACAAAGTATTACTATAACTGTCAAAGATGAAAAAACTCAAGAATTGTTAATAGGTGCCACGATAGTCCACGGAGAAGGTGGTTTTATCACGGATATTTATGGTAAATTTACGATCTTTAAGCCGACATTTCCATTTGAAATAACTATATCATATGTCGGTTACAAAGATCAGAAAATGGTATTTGCATCTAAGACAGACATTCCTGTAGAAATATTATTGTCTCCAACGGAAACAGCACTCGATTTAGTCACAGTCACTGGTACGAAATATGAACAAAATATAACTCGATCGATGGTATCTGTCGATATTATAAAGCCAGATTTGTTGAGAAGTGTAAATGCTACATCTGCCGACGAGATATTAAATAAAGTACCTGGCGTGCAAATACTTGATGGTCAGGCTAATATACGTGGTGGCTCAGGATATTCGTACGGCGCTGGGAGCAGAGTCATGATGCTTCTTGATGATATACCAGCACTACAGGTTGATGCAGGTTTTCCCAATTGGAGCGACATTCCTATAGAAAATCTTAGTCAAATCGAAGTGCTTAAAGGTGCTGCTTCGTCACTTTATGGTTCGGCAGCATTAAATGGAATTATTAATTTTAGGTCATCGTATGCCAAATCAGAACCCGAAACGAGGTTGTCTTTGGCCACAAATATATTTCAGTCACCCAAAGATATTGAAAAAAAATGGTGGGGAGATACCTTGAGACATGAGACAAACGCATCCTTTGTACACAAACAAAAATTCGGTAAACTTGATTTTATCGGAAGTGCATTCTATAACAAATTAAACGGGTTTAACCAATC
>JBBRJL010000571.1:0-1980 GCA_038219375.1 Chitinophagales bacterium
CAAGGCAAAAAACATGAAGAGCGTTAAAAAATCGTCGCAAACAATTTTAGCTCTGAACTGTGGACTCCTTGCCACAGCCTAGAAAACGCTACGGAGAGCATTTTTAACGCAGAAATTTAGAAAAAGAACCACATTTAGTTACATTCTTTTTCTAGACAGCGTATTAGTTCACCCTACCCCTATTCACCACCCTCGGCAGCTTCTGCGGCAATGACCGTTAGATTAATTTTTTCTACTTCCTTATCTATGTAATATAGGCTTTGACCGCCTTCGCCGATGACTTTTATTCTGTCTAGGATCGTGCGGATCACTGCTTCTTCTTCTCTTTGCTCATCTACATACCACTGTAGGAAATTCTGAGTGTTAAAGTCATGTTCTTCGTACGAGAGTTTTAACAAGTTGTGTATAGATGCTGTCACGCTTCTTTCTTGCTCAAATACTTTATGAAAAGCTTCTTGGATGCTGCTGAACTTTACTGGTGGTTGTGCAACTGCTGCTGTGACAGGATGTACACCTGAGTCACTCATATATTCGTATATCTTGAGCATGTGCATACGTTCTTCATCAGATTGTCTTAGAAAAAACTTTTTGCAACCTTGCAATGCTTGGTCGTCACACCAATAAGCCAAGGATAAGTAAAAAGATGATGCGTAACCTTCGCAACTGATTTGATCATTGAGCGCATCTATTATTTTTGGACTTAAGTCTATCATGTTTTAAATTTATTGATTCAATGAGTTAACTATTTAAATTGAAAATGGTTCTGTAGACTTATCATTCTAAACCAATTTAGATTTAGTCTATTATTTTGATATTTAAAATAATTAAATGCGACATACACAGAAAGTTGCAGCTTCCTACTTCATTCAAAGCTAATCTTAATTCAGTAAACTTATAAACATGAGTCCACTTCGAAAATGCAACCTTTTTAATAATCAATCGTAATTACCCCTTGAACCCTAAACATTAAAGATAAATAGTTGATTATCATTTTAGTATATATATAAATCAATTAAATATGATCTGATAACTACTTTTCGGAATGGACTCAACATTAAACTTTATACTCCAGAATTTATGCATTATCAGCACTTCTGAATCCAATCACTTTTTTCTGAATTTGTTCATTTTCAGTTGACTTCGCACTTCCTACGACATCTTCTATCGCTATTGTATTTGCTTGATTTCTTTTACGATCTGGGAGTGGCGTATCCGCTATACGGAGATTTTGATTTTTGATAATATCCATGACCAATTTCCTTACCGTTCTAGCATTTCCAAAAAATTTGTCTCTTTTCTGAAAGATAGATAACATGTGATTCTGTAAGGCAGCTAGTGGTTTTACAGAAATTTTATATCCTTCATCATCAAACATTTTGATGGCAATATCTAACAATTGTTGTGGCGTATAATCTTCAAATTTGAGTGTTTTGTCAAATCTAGAATTCAATCCCGGATTGGCTCTCAAAAACGTTTCCATATTATCAGGATATCCGGCTACAAATACAAAAAACTGTCCCCGTAGGTCTTCCATCCGTTTCAGTATCGTCTGAATGGCTTCGTTGCCAAAATCTCCTTGCATCCCATTAAAATTGCTCAAGGCGTATGCTTCATCTATAAAGAGTATACCACCGAGTGCTTCATCTATTCTTTCACTCGTTTTGATAGCAGTTTGTCCTACAAATCCTGCCACCAATCCTTGTCTATCTGTCTCCACGATATGTCCACGTTCTAGAATCCCTAGTGCTTTGTATATTTTTGCCAATATTCTTGCCACAGTAGTTTTGCCTGTACCCGGATTGCCCACAAAAACCGTATGAAGAGAGAAATTGGCCAATACATTTTTACCTGTTTCACGATAATAACGCACCACATTGACCATTTCATTGATTTGTGTTTTGATATTATCGATACCTACGAGCTGATTGAGTTCTTTTAATGTCTCATTCAACAAAGCATGGTCTACAGGAATTTCAGGTA
>JBBRJL010000572.1:0-1968 GCA_038219375.1 Chitinophagales bacterium
GTACCGTGGATATACTAAATTGTAATCATAAGGTTCAGACGGGAGATTAAGGGCAGTCCTTATTTGAGCAAATTCTTCAGCTGTGTAATAATTTCTTTCGATAACTACATCTGTATCACACGAAATTAATCCAACGAAGGATATAATTAAAAGCGATATCGTTAATTTTAGATTCATGACAATTTTAGTTTAAAAGTTCATTAATGTTACAAATGTATGACAATAGGTTCAAATTAGGTCAATTAAAGTAATAAAGTTTTGACCTTTAACATTTGTACCGATGCTAAAATTTATAAATTTTGTTTTTATCTTCGGTCATGTCCTTTTTTTGATATTTTAAGGACATACTTTCCACTTTTTTAGTCAATCGCTGCACAAGCCTTTTGGGTGATAAAACCACCATATTATCTCCGAATCCAAGTATCTCTCGCTCAAGTTCAAAGTTGAGTTGCACTTTGATTGCTATGACGATACTACCATCTTCATATCGCTCCAATACCTGTTGACTATGATGCAAAGGTTTAGTTTCCACGTAAGGTGCATTGTATGCATCCACTAGGAGTTTGACATTTTCAACTCTCACATTCATACTTACTGATACACCGATGATATCATTAAAATAATCATCTATGGATTCGATAGGTGACGGTTTATATTTTTGATTTTCTGCAATGTCTATTGAAATAATTCTATCAAGAGCTAGGTTTAATATGGTATCTGCTTTTGATCCAAATAAAAACCATCTGTTTTTGTATTCCTTCAGCCACCAAGGGTGAAAGGTGATGACATTGGAAGATTCAGCTTTGAATGATTTATATTCAATGGACAACACTTTTTTGTCTTGAATGGCTTTGTAAAGCGTATCCAAATAATGTATACCCGTGAGTCTTTCGTTTTTCTCAAAATGTATGATGGCTTGTTGCTCCTTAGATGTACTGTAGACGTGGTCTTCTAGTTTCTGAACCACATCCCTGAGATTGTTAAAATGTTCGAATCCTTTGAATTGTTTGAGCAATTCTACCGCTTCAGACATCTGTTGCATATCAGCATGTGAGATAGGAAGATTGGTGATACTGTATTTGGGATCTTCGTAGGTATAATATTTTTTGTCTACCACGATGATAGGCGCATTATATCCAAGCTTATCACTTCGCATCATTTGAATGTCGTATTGGATGGTACGAATGGATGCGCCTTTGGAGATGCCTTCGTATTCATAGAGTGCCTCACTGACTTTATCTACGAGCATGTCGAGTGTCCACTTTCGTTGACGATTTCGGAGGCAATTGTCTAAGACTTTGAATCGGATTAGGGCATTTTTATTTATGGGCATGGTTTTAAAATTTTGGTTCACTAATGTTTTCTATCTGTGAAATCTGATAAATCTGCGAGAGAATTGTTGTTCACAGATTACACGGTTTGATTGCTTAAAGTCTGATATGCTTTTAGTAGGAATATAAAAATAATTAGTTGATTTTAATATAGATCAAAATTATCAAAACTATCTTTACTGCACTAAAATGATTTTATGATTAGAAATATAATACTTTATTTACTCTCTATATTCGTTTTAACCAAGTTATCTGCTCAAGAAGTTAGGATAGATACACCTTATTTTAAGGTATTAAAAACAGAAAAGATTGATTTTGATAACATTAGCAACTCAAATGTTATTAGTGATTATAGGAGTTTTAGTGTGAAAAATGAAAAATATATACATTTAAATCATCAAAATAAATATGGAATTTATAATTTGACTAAAAATAGGTGGGTTATAAATTTTCTTTATGATAAGGTTAATAGTATTAATGATTCTTTATACCATTTGGTAATAAATAACTATGGAGTTAAACTGTTACACATTGATAAGAAATCTACATTTAATTTATTTTGTGATAAAGAAATTGAAGTAAAAAAAGAATACATAATACAAAGTTTTTCAGATGGATACCCCCATTTAATTAACGT
>JBBRJL010000573.1:0-1967 GCA_038219375.1 Chitinophagales bacterium
TAGGATTAAGACTTGCAGAAGCGTCTTGAAATACCATTTGTATATTTTTTGCACTCCTTTTTTTATTTTCGTAATAATTGACTGAAACGTCGTTGCCATCTATAATGAGTTTACCTGAATTTACATTTTCTAATCCTACCAATATTTTTGCTAGTGTAGATTTGCCACTACCAGAAGCACCAAACACTCCAAGCATCATACCTTCGGACAAAGTAAAAGAAACATCATCCAATGCCTGATTACCCCTTTTGAAAAAAGGGTAAAACAAGTAACGCTCATATCTTTTAGTTACATTCAAAAATTCAAGGGCCAAATTCTTACTACTATTACCATATGATCGATATAGGTTTTGATCAAAGCTTTGCTTCAAATAATCCGTGGTGTAGGCTGATATTTGTGCATTTTGGTCATTTGTATGGTAAAAATCTGTGACTTTACCATCCTTGATCATGAGGATATCATCGGAGATTGCCGTAAGAAGTCTAAGGTCGTGTGTGATAAATATAATAGCGCAATTATTTGTACCCTGAATACTCAACAACAAGTCAATGATTCCTTTTTTCAGATGCTGATCTAAGGATGAGGTGGCTTCGTCAGCAATTATAATTTTGGGGTTATTACAAATAGCCATGGCGATAGCTACTCGTTGCAATTGACCACCAGACAACTGATGTGGGTAAGAATGATAGATACGATTTGTCTCATCGAGACCGACGGATGACAACAATAGCTCTACCTTGATTTTTATCTCTTCTTTTGAAAAGTTTTGGTGGATTTGAATGGCTTCAAAAATTTGTTTTCCACAAGTAATGATGGGATTAAAAATAGATTCTGGTTGTTGAAAAACAATTGCTATTTCCTTTCCTCTTATTTTAGTTAGTTCTCGTTCATTACATTGATTAAGGTCCTTCCCTTCAAAAAACATATTACCTGAGACCGAAAAATCATTTTTTTCATCTAGTAACTTCATGATGCTTTTGGCTGTCATAGACTTTCCACTGCCTGATTCCCCTGTAATGCCTAATATTTTACCTTTTTTCACGTGAAAGGAGATATCATCTAATACTACATGAGGTCTTACATTTGAACGGACTTTGACATTCAATTTTTTTACTTCCAGAATGATCTCACTTTCTACTTCCATGTATTTTATCAAATATAATAATGCGTCAGGTTTTTAAACTTTAATTCTAAAATGAGTCTAAAACAAAAGAACAACTAAATTTAAAGTCCAAAAGTAACTTATTTTTTTTTAAAATGGGAGGAATTGTTTTTTCATCTTAACAAATGCATACAATGTTGTAATATTGCGCAAATTTTGAAATTTGAACCGTTTTAGCAAGGCTAAAAAGATACTTTATTCAGATGCGCACAATGGTCTCTTAATGTTATCACCATCTAGGCTCAAGGCCAAAGGGCCAAAGTTTGTGGCACTCTTGTGTGTGGGGATTATAAGTATCATATGGGGTACCACTTGGATTGTTTCTAAGCAGGCTGTGCGTGAAATACCAGCTCTGGAGATGGCTGGACTGAGACAATTGATAGGGGGATTTTGTTATCTAGTCTATTTTAAATACAAAAAATACCGCCTACCTGACAAAAAAGATTTACTACCACTTTTGATACTTTCGTTCCTCAATTTTATACTCAGTAATGGACTTAGTACATGGGGCGTAAAATATATTCCTGCAGGTTTGGCAGCTATCATTGGAGCCATTTTCCCATTATGGTTGGTATTGATTGGCATATTTATTTCAAAACAAAGTCCACCCAAAATGGCTGTTGCTGGCGTCGTCATAGGTTTCCTAGGCGTTTGCACTATTTTTTATGATCATCTAGTAGACTTTTTAGACCCTAACTTTAGATTTGGAATTATACTTTCTTTGATTGCGACAATGTCTTGGGCATTGGGAACACTTTATACTAAAAAACATGCTAAGTCTTTTAACCCATATTTCGGTTTAGGG
>JBBRJL010000574.1:0-1964 GCA_038219375.1 Chitinophagales bacterium
TTTGGTATTTTATTACAATCCTAATGATGGTGTCAGTGGGACAGATGACTTTCTATTTACCGACGAAGATGGTAACAGTAGATTAGTTATTATTAAGCTAATAAATATACCATATAATAATAGTACGGTAAGAGATGATAAATTTTATACTGCAAAAAATACGTCAATAACCTTTGATGTGTTTGCCAATGATTTAAATAGTAAGTTTCCTATTTCAGCTCATTCTTCGGCTTTAGTATTTGATACATTGGGTGTTTTTACTTACACGCCTCCTAATAATTTTTCTGGTGAAAAGAATTTTACTTATACCGTAAATTATGGTGGAAACAACAAATACACGGGTAAGATAAAAATAGTGATTGGAAATTTTCAACCACAAAGCAATATTGTATACATCTTTAATACGGACAAAAATACCAGTCTTGCGATTGAGTATGATGTGCCTGTGGGTGGTTACTCTTTCAATTTAGTGGATTCGCCGTTATTTGGTACAGTTGAGATTTTTAATGACTCGACAACAATTGATGAAAATTGTAACCAACTCACCACTAAAGCTTTAATTCTTTACACACCTGACCAAAACTATTATGGCTCTGATGAAATTTCAGTAGAGTATTGCATAGAAAATAATCCATGTTTATTATACAAAATTAACATTAATGTTATTGATAGTAATCAAGATACTATATGTAAGTGTGTGGGTAGCGATTGTGTTTGGCCAGGAGATTTGAATGGTGACGGACGAGTATCCGTTACAGATTTGTTAGCTCTAGGAAGATTTATGGGATTGACAGGAGCTGCTAGGGAAGATCTTCCATATAGCTATAGAGCAGGTCAGCATGGTCAATCTTGGGATTTATCTCAACCAAATGGTATAGATACCAAACACGTAGATGCAAACGGTGACGGTATTTTGACTGCTGCGGATACCACAGCAATATCAGAATATTATGCATCTATTCACAACCTTGTCCCTACAGAAGTATTAGGCATCAAGGATTATCCTTTTTTTCTAATTCCAAATAGTACTGAGCTCGATTCTGGAGATTTACTTATTCTAGATGTTGTTATTGGTACTGAAACTAAGCCTGTGGTAGATATATTTGGATTAGCCTTTGGTTTGAATTTTTTACCTTCATTGATAGACAGTGCGAGTTTGACAGGTTACTTTTATAGAGATGGATGGTTCGCTTCAACAAGTCCAACCTTACAAATGTTGAAACAACCTGGAGCGGGTACAATCCATGCGGCTTTTACAAAGGTAGGAAGTATCGTAGAAGATGAATTGGATGGTATAAAACCAACAGGAACTAGTGGAAATGGTATCATTGGGAAAATATCATTCATAGTTGAAGATGAACTTGATGGTATCAGAAGTGATGATGATTATGTCACTCGTAGGATCAGCACAAATGATATAGAAATGGAAGATGCAGCTGGTGAGAAGTTTTTATTGCCAGATACATATGTAGATATCAGGATTAATAAAAAGAAAGCGACACCTGTACCTACCGAAGATAAACTGTTGGCTTTTCCAAATCCAGCAAAAGAAAATGTAAACCTTCACTTTAATGGTAGAAATACAATCAAAGGTTATAAAATGGTCGATATGTTTGGGAATATTATAGGGCAGATGTCAAATGTAGATCAACAATCGGTATCTATTAATACAAAAAATTATCCTTCAGGTATTTATCTTCTACAGGTAGTCACAACACAAGGAGTTATAACCAAAAAGATAAATATAGTGGCTGAATAACGAGATATCTTAACACCTAATACATAAAAAAGACCCGTAACATAAGATGTTCGGGTCTTTTTTTATTTATTAGTTCTATATACTTTTCAATAAATGAAAAAAGCTCATCAATACTCCATTTTCTTCCGAAATCTATTCCAAAGTTTAGAATTAGATATTTTGAAGTCGTTGACAACCCGTTTCTTTTCATTACCATAATGATTTT
>JBBRJL010000575.1:0-1962 GCA_038219375.1 Chitinophagales bacterium
AAGATGATATTACAAAATTTATCCCCGACTATCCCACTCATGGTCACAAGATTACGGTCGAACATCTGCTGACACATACCTCAGGCATTCAAAGCTATACTAGTATGAAGGAATTTGATGCCATCAGTCGATTAGATAAAAAACCTGAGGAGTTTATCACTTTTTTTAAGAACCAACCCATGGAATTTGCGCCCGGTACCAAATGGAATTATAACAACTCAGGTTATTTTTTATTGGGTATCATCATTGAGAAAGTGTCTGGCAAAACCTATCCAGAATATGTAGAAGAAAATATATTTGAACCATTGGGTATGACCAATTCTTGTTATGGAAGTGACTCTAAAATCATCAAAAACAGAGCAGCGGCGTACAGCAAAGGAGATAATGGATTTGTAAATGCCGATCCCTTGAGTATGACTTTGCCATATGCAGCTGGATCTCTGCAATCTACTGTGGAAGATTTGTATAAATGGAATCAAGCTGTACAATCCCATAAACTAATCAAAAAAGAAAACCTAGACAAAGCATTTACCTCCTATGTACTCTCAGATGGGAAGAAGACAGGTTACGGATATGGCTGGTCGATGGGCAATATTCAGGAGAGTCCCACTATCGAACATGGTGGAGGAATACCTGGGTTTTTGACGATGGGTATTTATTTACCAAAAGAAGATGTATTCGTGGCTGTGTTTTCCAATTGTGATTGCAACAGTCCTGATGAAGTGGCCTTAAAAATAGCAGGACTTGCCATCGGTAAGCCTTTTGAGTATAAAGAGATAAAAGCCGATAGCATTGCTATGAAACAAGCGATAGGTGTATATGAAATGGAAGGTAGTGAAGAGCAGAGATACATTACTTATTCTGACAATAAATTATTTTCTCAACGCAACCGATCGACAAAATTTGACATCAAACCATATGAAAAGGACAAATATTTTTTTGAAAGTTTGATGAATACCGTCGAGTTTATCAGAAACACATCCGGTGAAGTTGAAAAATTGATATTTAAGGGTAGAAGTGAGCCAATCATTTGGATAAAGACAAACAAACCAATCCCAGCGATCATGGAAATAGATGTGGACGAAAGTATATTGGATACCTATGTAGGGGATTATGAGTTGGGCCCGAACTTCATACTTACGGTTACAAAAGAGAACAACAAAATGATGACACAAGCTACAGGTCAGGGCAAAATAGAAATATTTGCAGAGTCAGAAACTAAGTTTTTTGTAAAAGTAATAGATGCACAAATAGAATTTATAAAGGGCATAGATGGAAAAGTAGAAAAATTAATTTTGACTCAAGGTGGTCGTAACATGGATGCAAAAAAGATAAAGTAGTTTCACCGATTTATAATTTGTGGTGTTAAAAAAGATTAAGATAAAAGATAATAATGTTTTAATTCATATGGACAAATTAGTAACTAGCCAAAGCAGAGTAAACTCCATAGACGTACTAAGAGGTGTAGTTATGGTTATCATGGCATTAGATCACGTGAGGGATTATTTTCATTATGGTTCGTTTTTTGTCGATCCGACTGATATAGAAACTACTACACCATTGATATTTTTCACTCGTTTTGTGACACATTATTGCGCAGCTGTTTTTGTTTTTTTAGCAGGTACTTCCGCCTTTCTTTACGGAAGTAATAAAACGAAATCATCACTCTTCAAATTTCTGTTTACCCGTGGTCTTTGGCTCATTTTTCTTGAAATAGCGGTTAATAATTTTATCTGGACCTTTGATACTACTTATAGTTTGCAAATATTTCAAGTGATCTGGACTTTAGGATTTAGCATGGTATGTTTATCATTTTTAATCTATCTGCCCAAAAGAGTAATATTGTTGATAGGAATTATAATTATAGGTGGGCATAATGCTTTGGATAGTATACAGATGCAAGGTCAAAGTTACCAAGATATTCTTTGGTATGCCCTGCACCAGCAAAATGTGCTTGTATTT
>JBBRJL010000576.1:0-1954 GCA_038219375.1 Chitinophagales bacterium
GGTGGATAGGACGATATTCAGGGTTTTGAACAAAAAAGAGATTCAAGAAAAACATTTTGACCGTAAGCTCAATGGATGTTTTCTCAATGAGACGGGCAAAAAAACATATATGCGCGCATGGGAAGAGAGACTCTCTGAAACTATAAAACATAGATCACTCAATAAAAATGTGAGTTATAAACACTTGGTAAAACTCGAATGTTATAAACTAGCAAAATATATATTGAAGGACGAACCGGAGTATAAACCTTTTAAAATTTGGTGGTAACTTGCATAATTAAATAACAATCATGGCAAATGTTCAGGATAACCCCGAATGAGGTAAAATATTTGTTACCACGGATGTAAATCCGCGGTAAAAATGGAAAAGTACTTGATTTTGGCGGTATTTTTGCCTGAAAGTTGCAAAAATTGTGCGTGTCTGCCTTTGGCATGGACAAAATCACTTCAGACCTGTAAACACCTAAATAGTTACCAATCATGAATATAACAGAAATCAAAAAAGCGTTAAAATCAAAAAAGAAACCAGAATTGGAAGAGATTATATTGACACTATACAAAAATATTCCGCCCAAAAAAATAGCTGAGAGTGGCATAAATCAAATATTTGTGTTAAGCCAAGTTTTGCCTAAAGTAGCTATAGATAATACCATAGAAACCGAAAAAAAACTCATCAATGAAATAAATACGTTCTTTAGTCATTTTATAGCAGGGCATTATGGCATCCCAAATAGAATCATACCAAAAGCCAAAAGAAGTAAATGGCGGTTTGTGGTGATGGGATTTTATAAGGAAATGGCAAGTATTTTTCCTGAAGCTAGCCTCAAAAAAGAATTAGCGATGGCATTTGGCCAATTATATGACGCCATGACTGAAGGATGCAATCATTACTTGACTTCATCTCAAGAATGTTTTACCTCAATTCAAAAAACACAAATTACTTTTTATGCTCAAGTAGTCAACTACAAAATGCAAGTATTATCAGGCGAAGAATTATATAAACAGTTAATTGAGCATATTATCGATAGTGGAATGTCTTACGATACGGATTCACTAGACCTATTTGAAGTTATTGCATCATCCTTTCTTTCACCGATGGCAATGGAAGATATAATCAAAATAAACAAAATATATTGTGATCAGGCATATGATAAATATATGGAATTACGCAAAAAAAATAAATATACGAGTTTCAGTGATGTTGAAAAATTAGTAGAAGGAACAGCATTGTTATTACTCAAACTTCAAGAAAACGATACAGCCAAATCTGTTTTTTACCTTTATGATAAGATGTATTCTGATAAAGAAATGATGTATTACCTGATGGTCAGAATATTCAATAGATACTGTAATCATCCCGAAAAGGAGACACTCAATATATTAAATAAAGCTAAAGAAGAAAAAGTGGTACTGAGAGATAAATTGGCGATTTTACATGCAAATCTTACCAGTAATCCATCATTTGATATCTCGAATCAATATTTCTGACCATTATGTATATCATAGCAGTATATGACGTAGGCGAAAAGCGAGTAGGCAAGATGCTAAAGCTTTGTAGACAGTATCTTAACTGGATTCAGAATTCAGTATTTGAGGGCGAGCTGACAGAGGTACAACTGAAAGAACTGATATATAAGTCCAAAAATATTATGAAGGAGGAAGATGATAGTTTTATCATCTTCAGCAGTCGGGAGCAGAAGTGGATGGAAAAAAAAGTGATAGGAAAGGAAAAAAATAATCTGGATAATTTTCTGTAGTTTTGTGACAAATGTTCATTGACATCATTGGAAATTTTGGTAATTGATCGGAAACGAAGTCGTCGCTAATTATAATTTGATGGGAGGGAGACGGGTCAAATTGATTGATCATCTCTCAGTACGTGTTTAAAGCGTTAATAATCAGTAAGATACCAATGTCGTCGATCTAAGGGGTAAAACTGGGTAATGTCGATAGA
>JBBRJL010000577.1:0-1920 GCA_038219375.1 Chitinophagales bacterium
ATATTTCCCAACAAACTGTACAAGGTGTCTTTTGCATCTCTGTAGCTTACGGTCCTTATAAATTTATCTTGATTAGTAGGATCTGTTGGATCTGATTCAAGTTTTACGATTTCTACCTTACCCGTTTTGATAACATTTGTCAACGAATCAAAATTGTTGGCATACCTTCCTGTTACCATTCTGTATACATCTTGCGTGATTTGTAGCTTTTTGAGCACATCGACCACCGCATCTTTTCTTTTATCTCTTTCATCTGCAAATGCAATTGGTTCACGCACAGACGCATATAGCCAATAAGCTAATATAGCAGTTACTAAAATTAAAACAAGATTTATTACCTTCCTCATAAAGTGTGTTTTAAGAATGTGTTATTAAAAATAAGATTTTTATGTTTTGTTATCTTTGAAATGATGCACAAAGTACTACTTTTGGCGTATTATTGGCAAAAATATTTATTTTTTTTAAATCTGATTCTAAAAATAGAAATAATCTTGATAAAAAAAATCATAACCATCCTCTCCATAGAGTCTTCTTGCGACGATACGAGCGCAGCAATTATTAGAGATGGTAGCGTTTTGAGTAATGTCACTGCCAATCAAACTGTCCACAACCAATATGGTGGTGTTATACCGGAATTAGCTAGTCGGCAGCATCTCCAAAACATCATACCTGTCATTGATATAGCACTTGGTAATGCCAGTATCTTGAAATCTGAATTGGATGCCATCGCTTTCACACGTGGTCCAGGCTTACTAGGTAGCCTGATAGTAGGTGTTTCTACTGCCAAGTCTCTAGCCTTCAGTCTAGAGATACCGATCATCGAGGTCCATCATATGCATGCACACATATTGGCGCACTTCGCAGATGAACCCAAGCCCGACTTTCCTTTTTTATGCCTCACCGTTTCAGGTGGACATACACAAATCGTGCGGGTCGATAGCTATCGGGATATGGAAATCTTGGGTACTACCATAGACGATGCAGCAGGTGAAGCATTTGACAAAACGGGGAAAATGCTGGGACTAGAGTATCCTGCAGGACCGATTATTGACAAATTGGCTAAACTTGGTAAACACACTTTTACCTTTCCTGAACCACAAGTCAATGTGCTGGACTTCAGTTTCAGTGGGCTCAAGACATCTATTTTGTACTTTTTGCAACGCGAAATGGCTGCTAATTCTAACTTTATCACAGATAATATAAATGATATCTGCTGTTCAGTACAGACGACCATTGTTAATATTCTTCTCAAAAAGTTGAAAAAGGCTTCAGAAATCACAGGGATCAAACAAATAGGGATTGCTGGTGGTGTTTCAGCGAATAGTTTCCTACGTAGTGAGCTGTTGAAATTGGGAGAAAAACTGGGCTGGCAAACATATATTCCAGCATTTGAATATTGTACCGACAATGCCGGAATGATAGGTGTAGCTGCTTATTTTAAATATTTAGATCAAGATTTCGCACATCAAACAGTAACACCACAGGCTAGGTTGGAATTTTAATGACCTAAGATGCCACAATTGTCTCTAAAACTTTCTATTTTTGCGCTTCATTTCTTACCCTATTAGAAACCTTAATGAAGTTTAAAAAATATATTCCAATAGTTTGTTTGTTCGTATTCTTAAGTTCTTTCACCAACAAGAACATGGAAGTCGGTACAAAAATCGATTCTTTTAATAATGTGGCCGTATATTATAATGGTGAAAACTTTACAAATGTCATAGGTAGAAGTGTCGCATCAGATGGCTATAATCTTGGATTAAAGTATCAATGTGTAGAATTTATCAAACGATACTATCATAATGTGCATGGTCATAAGATGCCAAATTCGTTTGGACATGCAAAGGATTTTTTTGATAAAAGTCTCGGAGATCGAGGATATAATAAAGGCAGAGGACTAATGCAGTATAGAAATGTCCG
>JBBRJL010000578.1:0-1917 GCA_038219375.1 Chitinophagales bacterium
TACTTAGTCCCCATACAATAATCACAAGCTGCCGCTAGTCCTACGCCACCACCTACAGCTTTGCCATGTACACGCCCGATCACTATTTTTGGACATAGACGTATGGCATTGATGACATTGGCGAAACCCATAAAGAATTTCTTTCCAGTATCAAAATCCTGAATAGCTGCCAATTCTGTAAAACTTGCTCCAGCACAAAATGAACGATCACCAGCACTTTTTAAGACTATAAGTATTGTATTTTCATCATTCCCAGCTTTATTGATGTGTTCGACCAATTCTGATAATAGATGGCCAGGCATTGAGTTTTGGGCAGGATGGAAAAATTCAATAGTCGTAACGTGATTTGCAAAAGTAGATGTAATGTGACCGTATGACATATATTTCTGAATGTTGGTTAATGAAAAGTATTTATCTGATTATTAACCAAAGTAGGCTGATATTGTTGATGTTTCAATATAGTAAACACCGAATATGCCAAAAGATGATAACATTTAGGCTTGAGTTGTTCTCAATTTTTAATGACACCAGCAAAACTAGCTGTTTTTACAATACAATCTAGTTGTTGTACATAATCTCGCTTTTCTTTACCTGGCGCAAACACAAAAGCATCGATAAATACAATCTCACCAGCGGCTTCGTTGTGTAAAACATAACTTACGAATGGCCCACCCATAAAATCATTTTCAGTTTCCCAGATGCCACGTACTTCTTTGACATATACGTTATTGCTAGAGTAAGAATACTCCAAAGCAGGCAAGTCTATGATATTGGTACTCATGTAGGCATCTGCAAAACCAGTGCGAATGAATTGTTTACCATAGGTATTTCGCATATTGATGATACTGTCTAATGAAAATTGTGACTGGTCCCGATATCGGAATTTTCTGAACACTAGACTTTGGATGATTTCTTTATTGTCCATACGAAGCCACATAAAATTTTTGTCTTGTAGTGCCTTAACGTAGAGATCTGGTATTCTTATGTTGATACCGAAACTGTCCAAGATTTCAGCTGACAATGTTTTGTTTTCACCTTTGATGCCAAAAACGGTTGCTTGGAGATTTTTTTCGTCGTGCTGATTGATTCTTTTGGCTACCAAAGGGAAATTATTTCGAATAGCTTGTCCCAATTTTTCTTTACCATTTGCAAAAATATAGAAAACGATCTGTTCTTTTGCCCATTTATTATTGCCTATTGACGAAGTAAATGTAGTATCCTTAATTGCTCGGGCAAACCTTTCTAAACCCAAATCTGATCGAAGCATTCTGGTAGTAGAAGATAAAGTATCGGCTACGTCTGCTACTAACACATAAATGCGCAATTCTTTTAGTAATGGCTTGGCGATTAAGTCTTCAGGGCTCAAAAATCTTAAATCAAACATTGGTTCTTCTGCTGGAAGTACCGGATAAGCAGATTGAAAATATTGGATCACGGTATCTCCTATTGAACTTTCGGTCATCTCTTTGTCAGTAAGGATCACGACCTTATTTATTCTGCCCATTGCAGTAGGTTTATTTACCATGGCATCAGTCATTGCGTTTTTGCAAGATGAAAGCATTAGTGTAAAACCGATTAAAAAACCTATATACTTTATGTTGAACTTCATGTTTTAATTTTTTATTAAATATCATTCAGGGTTACTTAAGATTTGACTTTCTAGTCGATCTAAATATGTATCACCTATATTATAAGATGCAAATTTATAGAATTTTGGTGTCAGTAAATGGAATATTGATACTGCTTGGTAAAAAAATACCAAAGAATCTCAATTTTACGTTGTAATTTTGCCATCCATTTTTTTGAATTCATTTATAACTTGTCATTAATGATTGTCTAATGATGTTACGATATGTGATAACCTTAATAGTAGTTTCCTTCATTTTCTCTTGTAAAAATGACAAAACACCAGATGTC
>JBBRJL010000579.1:0-1903 GCA_038219375.1 Chitinophagales bacterium
GCTTCTTTATAAAATCCTGTTTTCCCGTCGATGCCGTACCATAAACAATACAACCACGATGCTTAGCAATCTGAACCAAAAGACTACCTACTCCTCCTGCAGCTGCTTGTATGAGTACTTTGTCGCCCTTATGGAGCGTGACACAATCCTCCGCACAATAATATGCCGTACAAGCCTGTGTCGCTAATACCGTTGCACTTGCCATATCAAAACCATCAGGTACCACTGCTACCCCACTTTTATTAGTTGCGGCATACTCTGCATAACCACCAAATCTGGTCATAGCGACCACTTTTTGACCGATTTTAAATTCTGTCACGTTGCTTCCCAAAGCAGATATTTCACCAGACACATCATAACCTAGCAAAGCAGGATTTTTGGGTGCATCGGGATACATGCCTCGTCTAGCAATCACATCTGCAAAATTCAAACCTGAATACTTGACTTTAATGAGCACTTCGTCTTCTTTGGGCGTTGGTATTTGCGCTTCTTTTATATCGAAAGCTTCTTTTGCGTCTCCGTATTTTTTAAGGTATATGGCTTTCATTTATTTGTTTTTATTTTGTTTTTAAAAGTCAGAAGGAATCTTTAAAAAACAATCCTTATGGTTTGAATAAAATATACCGTAATGGTATTTTTTTGTCGATTACCTACCTCCGAATTACTTCTAAATTAAATGTAAATGAACAACATTTTTAAGGCATTCGACCTATTTTGAAATACTTATTTATAAAAAAAAATTATCTTTGATGCTTCAAAACTAAAATTGATCATCAATGACTTCGTCTATTTTTTTTTCTCAGCTCAAAGAAATGACCAAAATTATGTTGGAAACATTTCCTTTTATCATAAAGAATCGGTTGTGGAAAGGATTTGCAAAACAAAAAATGGCACTGATTTTTATTGTCATTACATCTATACTTTGGGTTTGGTCGTTTATAAGATATTTTAAAACAAATAATGAGGCCCGTAATGCAGCCAACTTTGAGAATTCAGGAATTGATTCTTCTGCGCTCAGTAATGCGATCAGTTTTGACTCTTTGTTTGAAGGAAGTAATAAATATGTATTGCTGATACTTATTCAAATGATGGTCGTATATTTTTCGAATAAAACGATAGAAATATTATCAAATCATAAAATACATATGACCATAAAAGAAATGATCCAGTCACAATGGCGAGTTATACAAGTGACAGTTCGAAACTGGGTTATAGAAATCATAATTGGTGTAGGTATATCGATCATAGTTTCCTTATTTGCACCAGAATTTTTCGAAGATGTTTTAAAATGGATTGTGCAGTGTTATTTCGTAGGATATTTTTTTGTAGACAATTACAATAATACTTTTGGGATGAAAATAAAAGAAAGCGCTGTCATCATTAGAAAGTATATGGGGGCGACATTGGTCATTGGTTTAGTCGCTAATATTTTGTTTTTACCTCCCGTCATCGGAGCGATTATAGCTTCGTTTATTTGTTCTGTTGCTGCAACTTGGTACATGCATACAGGCCCTGATGCACAGCTTGCGACGGACGCATTTCCCAAATAATGTAAAAATCATCTAATATAAAAGATAGGCTTGAAAAATTTCATATTGATAAAGCAATTTGGCACTTGTCAGATCTGATAGAAATTTTGTTATATTGAGTCAATTCAAATTCCGACTTTGAGTACACTCCAAAAACACCAATTGTTTGATAATCAGGTGTTTTAGAAATTTATATTCTCTAGGTAATAAATAAGAATTACTTTAAGAAGCAGACACTTTACATTAATTATGAATATGCAAAATATAAAGAAATTACATTGACAAGGCTTTTGTGTATATATTTGCATTTGATTTTTGAACCAAAAGTATCAAAAGGTGAAATCCATCATTCAAGAAACTCAAATATTTGGCCC
>JBBRJL010000580.1:0-1887 GCA_038219375.1 Chitinophagales bacterium
TTGAGTTTTATTTTTTTAGTCGCAACTTCTTTTTGCAAAGCTTTTGGTGATGGCAAGGATGTTACGTTTGCAGGAGTTGGATTATTTTATACAAACTACTTTTCCTAAATTGAAGTAACGTCTTCGCCTGTGCTTATTGTCCGTTGAGATACATTGAGGCCAAATTACCCTAATATTTTGATTGAGCTGCAATCAAGCTGTTTTGGATGTTTTGACGTAATAGGTTATTTTTAAAATGCGGCAATACAAACCTTAGCGGAAATTTGAGATTATAACTACCATAATTTATTATTTACCTAAAATGAAAATATTGAAAGCCTCAATTATTGTAATTTTTATTTTTATTTTCCTGAACGTTTCTTTGGGACAGAGTAATAAAAAATTCTGTTCTACCGGATACTATTTTACAGAAACTGTTATCCAAAATAATGAATGGATTTTTTTCAATGGATATCCATAATGACAGAGCCTATTAAAGGAATTAAGAATTCTGTATCTGTTAGATTTAGAAACTCGAAAACACAAAAATGGGTTGACATAGAGACGAATGATTATGTTATTAATTATGACAGCATGAAAGCTACATTTAATGATACACGTATTGGACAACTTTCATTTCAAGGAAAAATAATTCATTTAAATTCTAAGAATAAAGAAAATGATTCAGATAATTTAGATTTTCTAAGCACTTTCACTTATCGGGGACAAACATTGCCAATTAAATTTCGTAAAATAGATGGTGACTAAACAGCCGCTAACAAATGTATTGCTACAAGCAGGGAACGTTGTAGGAAACTTTATGTCGCAACCTCTTAGACTATTATCAACATTAGTTTTTCTGACTATTTCATTAAAACTTTTTGCACAGACAACACAAATAGATACGTCATACTATTCATATCAAACCGTGTCAATTCTCAAGAAGAATTACCATGGGTTTTTAACAGCAAATGGATTTAAATTACTGAATTCAAAAAATGAAATATTTCTGGAACACGCCGGAGACTACTTCTCCTGGGAGTTCAAAGACTTTAATAAAGACGGATATAAGGACATTTTTTTAGACCATGGAGGTAATACACCCGGGAGGTTTGACTTATTACTTTATATTCCGGCGACAAAATCATTCAGACAAATTAAGGATTTTGAAAGCTTTCCCGATCCAGCAGAAATTATAGGTACAAAATATTTTTACTCATATCACAGAAGTGGTTGTGCCGATATGAATTGGGATAGTGACTTGTTTTACATTAAGAACTATAAGGCGATAAGAGTTGCTAACATATCTGGTTGCGAGTGCGGGAAGAGTGGAATAAAAGATGGATTATATATTAGTAGAATCCGTGGTGAAAAGAAAATCCTTTTTAAAACATTACCTATTGAAACGATTTATAAAAACAAAGGAGATAAATGGAAGTTTATAAAAGTATATTGGGCAAAAAATAACCGATTTTTTATGTGACGTGTGAAAGCTGCGTGCAACATTTTCTGCAAAGCTGACTTGACGTTGGAACAATGGGTATTTTATCGCCATCAACTTCTTCTTGCAGGCACCGAACTTTTGTTTGTTAACTTATACATTTATATTATTATTCAGCAGGGGTTGGGGTTAGGGCGATCGATAAATACCAGCCCTGCTCTTGGCCTGTAAGACTTAACAGCGCTCAACATTAAAATGAAACTTACAACAACAATACTTTTACTGACACTTACAAGTTTCATTTATGGACAATTAACTATTGCTAAAATTGACAGTACCAAATTGCCGAAGGAAATTAAATATTCCGGACACATTATTAATTCAATAAAATGGACTGATAACCTTGGAATAAACTATTTATTGGCAACTGAAACAGGTGAGTATTATAGCAAAGACAAAGAAGGCTA
>JBBRJL010000581.1:0-1883 GCA_038219375.1 Chitinophagales bacterium
CATTAGATTGGGCATTACTTGGTGAAACAAATAAAATAGCTATTATAAAAAATAAAACGATTCGCATTTATAGAATTGATGCGAGGTACAAACAATACGAAAATACTAAGCAGATTTAAATTGCAATCAATTTGAAAAAAAATGTGTTAACTACGGAAATAAAGACCGTTAAAAAAACTGATAACATACGGATTGTACTTAATACAATATCGATAAGAATATTACTTTCATCAGATGATTTCAGAACGATTAATTCTTTTGTATTCGCTGCTTATACTAGGCAATTTTTTTTCTTCTAACAAAAAAGAACCAATTGTAATTGCATTTTACAATTTAGAAAACTTGTATGATACAGTAGATAATCCTTTGGTGAATGATGATGAATTTGTACCCAATGGAGCAAAACATTATAATGGAGAAATATACCGTGATAAATTATTCAAACTAGCAACAATATTAAACGATCTGGGCAAGAGCAAAGCTAGCAAAGGCGCTGCTTTAATTGGAGTTGCAGAAATAGAAAACGATACTGTTTTATATGATTTATCTAAGCACTTTTTATTGCGAAATAAAAAATTGAAATTTATTCATTACGATTCAAAAGATGCGCGGGGAATTGATGTTGCTTTATTTTATAATCCACTTATTTTTAGTCCAGTAACTGCAGAATGTTTAGTAGTGCAATTACCCGGAAATAGCAAGGAATCTTCTACCACTAGAGATATTTTATATGTTCAAGGAATTTTAGCTGGAGAAACAATCCATGTATATGTAAACCATTGGCCAAGCAGAAGAGGAGGCGAAGAAAGAAGTGCTCCAGCCAGAGAAGCAGCAGCATTGATTTGTAGGAATCATATCAATTTAATAAGATCCAAAGATCCAGATTCAAAAATTATTGTAATGGGAGATTTGAACGACAACCCAACAGATAAAAGTATACGCAAAACATTAGGCGCAACTGGCAATATTCATCAATTAAAAAAACAACAATTTTTTAATCCTTGGGAATTACATTACCAGCAAGGCTTGGGCACATTAGCCAATAGAGATGTTTGGGGACTTTTTGACCAGATATTAGTTTCAGCTACTTTTTTAGATAGTACTATTGGAGGATTGCAATTTGATGAATCATTTATTTATAATAAGCCATTTATGACAGAAACTTCCGGAAAGTTTAAAGGCTACCCTATGAGAACTTGGGATGGAAACTCTTACAGAGGTGGGTTTAGCGACCATTTCCCCACATTTATAACACTAAAAAAGCAAGAACTAATAATTATAAAATAGTTAACACCATAAAATAGAACTAAATCATTAGTTTTATAGAAATCAATTGTATGAAACCAAAAAACTTTTTGCTGGCATTAAGCTTACTCATTTCGGTAGCTTCATTTGCACAGTCCTTTACTTATTCTCCTCTAAAACCAAAAGTGGGCGATAAAATAAGTTTTATTTACAACAAATCGGCAACCCCATTAGCTAAAAAAAACAATATAGATTTTGTTGTTTTTTATCTTAATTATATAACCGATAAAAGTAGTGTAGTTGATATTATCTCTTCAAACAAAGGCAATATTTATAGCGGATCTTTTATAGTACCTGCAAATGCAACTCTGATTGCATTTAGTGCTAAAGATAACGAAGTAAAGGACGATAATAAAAAGGCTGGTTACATAATTCCTATATATGATGCTGACGGAAAAGAGTTAATGGGGGCTAATTATACATATGGAGGAATTTCCTCAAATGGGTTTGGAGAGTACTTTTTAGGTACAGAAAATAATATCGAAAAAGGGTTAATATTAGTTGAAAAAGACTGGAATGCCTTTCCAAATAACCGTAACAAAATGATGGGTCAAAATTTTAGTTTGCTCAACAGAGTA
>JBBRJL010000582.1:0-1878 GCA_038219375.1 Chitinophagales bacterium
ATAATAAGTAATCAAAAACACTAATAATTCTCAACTTAGCGACGATATGTTTTAAAGCTAAATCTATAGTACAAACATAGTTTAAAAATATTATCAGGTATGTAATTGGCTAAATAAATTTTACGATATGACTACTGGGCGACTATAATAAGCTAATTTGCTGATTTACTAATTTGCTAATTTGCTTTTGAGGGGAGAGCTCTGAATTAAACATAAACCTTCCACCTCATCTTTCCTATCTCATTGGTACTGAATATAAATAGGTCTTGGGTGCAGATCTAATATTTCTCCTGCTGTCATCAGTCTATGCGGTGGGGATTTGATATCATTTTTATAAAACAACTTAAATCCTGAGAACTGAACAGGCTCCCTTGTAATAGCGTTTTTATAGGAGTTTATTTTTTTGGCTGGAAAACCAAAACCATCCATACTTATGACAATCTGCACCTCAGGACAAGTTTTAATTTTGTTATAATTAGTGACCATTCCTCTTGTAAATCTATGTATTACTAGGATTTTGGGTGGTAAATTATTTTTCCTGACCAATTCTGCTAAGTATTCGATACAATAATTGATATCATCTGCATTCATGCTTCCAATCTTTTTGCCTGGAACATGACCTGTATTCATCGCCCATTCTGGATCTATGCCAAGGTGTACATCGGGCATCAACAAATATTTTTGCAATTCAGGAATTTCATTTTGTAAGGTACTGTGTCCTACCTGTACATCTAGAATAGTGATGGCATCAATAGATTTTGCCATTTCTAAGACCTTATCAATTTGTGTATCTGGCATTCTCAATCTATATTTACCACCTTTGCCGGGTGATTTCTGGGCAGTGACCGCTATATAGTGCAATGCAGGGATTGCATTGGTTGTAGTATCTTCTTTTTTCCAATATTCAACTTCGCTTTTGAGTTTTTCGAGCATCTGTTCAGAAGGTTTTTGGCCTAAAATCCCCATACCAGATGTATAAAGATTCCCATAATAAGCGACTATCCTATTGAAAGGTAGAATCGCTCCAGGTAGAGGATACGGTGTTTTTGGTGGCCATTTGGATGTAATAGTATCGTGTGATAAATAGGCTATTTTTTTGTCATATAGTTGAGTGTCCAATAGCGCAACTACATTTTCTACCTTCTTTTCAGCAATTAATGTATCGACTTCTCTTTGGAGTGTGTCGTATTCCTTCGTAAATTTTGACTCACTAAAGGATTGCTTGCAACTATAGAAGGCAAAAAGCATGATGGTAATTAAAAAACTATTTTTTATAATTGGTGGCTTACATTATCTTGCAAGGTAGTCTTTTTTTATTCAATAATATTACATATAGCTCATAATGTATGATAAAAATAAAAAATCCCCTGCGAATATTGAAAGTCGCAAGGGATGATATGTTTTAGGAATGAGATATTAATAATAAAGCAAATATGATGCCAATTTTTTTAAATTGTTAAATTTGTTAAATCTGATGATTTATTTGCATTTCAAATATCTTTTTATTACATCTCAAAATTCAAACCATTATTGTTTGATGAACTTTAGCGTTTTAACCTTTTCGTCCATGGCAATTCTTACAAAATAAGATCCAGAAATATATGCCTGTGTATTTATTTGCAATTCATGCGCTCCAATAGACAATGACTTATTAGTGACAACTTCAACTTGTGAACCAATGGCATCAAAGATACTTACGTGCACATGTTTGCCAGTATTGACAAAGTTAAGGTAAGTATATTGATGACAAGGATTGGGCGATACATTTGCTTGTATCAGCGCCTGAGTCTCATCAGTTGATGTCGGCGTGGAGCAATCTTTGATAAATGGTATTCTTTGGAAATCGTCAAATAGCACTTCCCTTACATCTTCTTCCTT
>JBBRJL010000583.1:0-1870 GCA_038219375.1 Chitinophagales bacterium
GCTGCTGCATTAAAATGCTTGTAATGGGTCTTTAAAAATTCAGTTACCTGCATATTTTATGATATTCTTTGGTTAGAAATATTACTTTAAGATGGTTTTATGACAATGCTAATAACCTAGGATCTTTAGCATTTGATCTACCGTCTGTTCTTCCCTGTAAAGTCTGTCCACCATATTTCCTTTTTCGTCACGATCTATAATGATTTGTTGAGGAGAAGGTATAAGACAATGTTTGATACCACCATATCCGCTGATGGCATCTTGGTAAGCGCCTGTGTGAAAAAATCCTAAATAAAGTGGCTCTTCCTTCTCAGGGTTGTAGGTGGGTAAGAAGATCTCCTGATTCATATCTTCAGAATTGTAATAATCGGAATGATCACAACTGATACCGCCGATGCTCACACGCGAATACTCATTGTCCCATTTGTTGACGGGAAGCAAAATGAACTTTTCGAATATAGACCAAGCATCTGGTATAGTATTCATCAGGCTATTATCGATAAGGTACCATAACTCATTGTCATTTTGTTGCTTCTGCTCCAATACTGAAAAAATGATGGCACCACTCTCGCCCACTGTGTATTTACCAAATTCAGTAAATATATCTGGCTCGTCTATACCTTCTTCAGTACAAACCTCCTTGATATTCCTTACGAGTTCGTTGATCATGTACTTATAATCGTACTCAAATCCTAGATTGTTTCGAATAGGAAGTCCACCACCAAGGTTGATAGAGTCAAGGCTAGGGCAGATTTTTTTTAGTTCTGCAAAAATCTTTAATGCCTTGCGAAATTCACCCCAATAATACAAATTGTCTTTGATACCTGAATCCACAAAAAAGTGAAGCATCTTGAGATGGATTCTTTTCTTACGAGAAATCTTTGTTTTGTAAAAGTCGATGATATCTGCACTTCTGATGCCGAGTCTCGATGTGTAATAAGCAGATTGTGGCTCTTCATTGATAGCCATTCTCAATCCAATGGTCACGTCACCTTTGGTTTTGGCGTAAATCCTATCTAATTCCAATTTACTATCAAGTACTGGAATAACATTTTCATATCCATCATCAATAAGGCCTACGATCTTATTAAGGTAATCTTCTGTTTTATGTCCATTTTGGATTAAGATGGTTTTTTTGCTGATTTTACCTTTATCACACAAAATCCTTACAATATCAATATCAAATGATGACGAAGTCTCTAAATGAACATTGTGTTCGAGTGCTTCTTCTATCACATGAGAAAAGTGGCAACATTTAGTACAATAGCAATAGTAATAATCACCTTTGTAATTATTGGCCTTCATTGCTTTGTTAAAAAAATTCTTTGCCTTTTTGATCTGATCTCCTATCCTAGGTAGGTAAGTCATTCTGAATGGAGTACCATATTTATCTATAAGATACTTTAATGAGATACCATGAAAAGTAAGATTTCCTTGATTAAGGTCGAAGCCTTCCTGTGGGAAATAGTATGTCTGATTAATTAATTGAAAATATGTGTTCTTCATTTAAAGGCATAAAGTGGGTTTTGTATAAAAAAAACGACACAAAGAAACGATAAATACTGTAAATTATTAGCATGTAAGGATAAAGAAATATTAAGGTTCTCAATTTTATAGGAATCAATATGATATTATTGAAACATTTTGGACAACACCTTCGTCATTTCATTGTACCGAATGGTCTGTCAGTTCTTTTAGTTGGGCTAGTTTTATTACGGATTTATGTGATAAATCAGGACTTTAACTTACTTTTGTCAATAATTAAAATCAAATGTATATGAAACAATTAATCTTAACTTGCTTATTATCTTTTATTGGGTTTACTTTTTCGGTCAGTGCACAAGTGTCCGATAATGAAAAACTTGAAAAC
>JBBRJL010000584.1:0-1854 GCA_038219375.1 Chitinophagales bacterium
TATTTAGTTTAGATAGTCTTTAATTATCGCTTGTACATTAAAGAAGTTAAAGGGTATCGAAGTCCTCGAAATCCCATCATATCAACTTTAATACTACCAACAGATATTGGACTTTCTATTCTTATAGGAATATGGTTTGCATCATCAGTAACCCAAACCATCATTTTTTCTCCACCCGAAAAAATAGTTCCTTTTACTAATAGAGGACTGAACTTGATTGCTTTAAATTTACCGTACCTGGTTTTAATTTCCTCTTTGCCAATGTATTTAATATAGAGATTATAAACCTCGTTATCTAAAAACATGGTAAACGGCGTTTTTTCGTCGGGGTTATATTTACTATAATCAATATTTCGAGCATAATAAATAGAGCTAATAACATCTTGTATACAGGCAGGAATTTTTACAACTCCTTTGGCTGATATAGCTGTATTAGCATCTTTATTAAAAGTTACATTCTCATTTATTTTGTAACCTCCTTCATCTACGTCCCTAATAAATTTAAGTGGCTGTAATGTATTAGTATCTATATAACTTTCATATTTATCACGTACTTTAAAAATCCAATCGTAATTACTATTAGACGAACCCTTTCCGGTTACATGATATACAGGCTTGTTATTTAACTTTTCTTGGTTTACTTCAAATGAAGCACTGCCTGCATTAATATACAATCCTATTATAGAATAATAGACGTTATAATTAATTATTTCACCATCTTGAAATGCAGTATTTCGCAGTCCACAAAATTCACCTCCAGCAGATAAAAATTTGGATACTAACAAAATGCAAACTACTAACGTTACTTTTTTAATCAATTTAAAGTTATTTGTTTCTGAATAATCTAACACCTAAGATAAATAAAGTACCTGCAATTGCTGGTAAGATTAAGTTAATTAACCAAATACCTGCGGAAGTTGCAATAATTCCTATTGAATTTGTACTAATTAAACCAAAAAGCAACAAACTTACTTTACCCCTAAAACCTAATTCTGCAAGTGCAACTGACGGCACAATGGCTAATACTAAAAACATTACACCCATTAAAGAAAATGCATCTAACCAATATATTTCAACACCAAAAACTTCCATTAACAAAAGATATTGAGCTAGAAATACAAAATACCTAACAAAAGAAAGCGAAAGTATTCTGGTTAATTCTTTCCAATGGAAGTCTTCTAGTTTTTCGATAAAAAAACGTCTTTTAGCAATGAAAGGTATTTTTTCGATCATCTGAATTAATCCAGATAGTTTAAAATATGCGAGCGCAAAAAGAAAAACCCCAATTGCAATAACATAAATTAATCCTTCCAACCAAAAAATTGATAGCCCTTCTAGTTGAGTAGTTTCACTTAAAATATAAACCCTCATATAAAAAAGCGAAATTACTCCCATTGTAAAAGTCACTATAATTTGCGCCATACTACCAACAAAAGATAATACAACACCCCTAATTCTATTGCCTTCTTTTAAAAAAACTACCCTACCTGCAGATTCTCCAATACGATTGATGGTATTAAAACCAAGAGCTTGTCCGGCAAGAATTGATTTGAAAGCTTGTAAAAATCCTATTGACTCAATACCTTTTATTTGAATTTGCCATTTTCGTGCTTCTATACCCCAATTTACCAGCATTAGAAATACTACTAAAAATAATTTCCATCTATTCTGTTCATGAGTAGCAGAAAGGATTAAATCCCAAGATTGTTGTACATCACCTTGTTTAAGTATTTGATGATATATGGAATAAGACAACCAAATAAAGAGAATGGGGCCAATTACATAATTTAAAATGTTTTTATATTGCTTATTCAAGAAAAAAGCTTTTTACAAATATAAGGGTCAATAGGTAAG
>JBBRJL010000585.1:0-1832 GCA_038219375.1 Chitinophagales bacterium
CTAAATTAATTACTACCTAGGAAAGATTAAAGATATAGCTTTGTAATTATTTTCTAAATGCTAAATATTTTTAATTTATTAATCAAAAAGGCAGTAAGCATATCTCTTCCCATATCATATGAACTGTTGTTATTGATTACGATATCTACCTTATTAATATATGGCGAAATAAACGATTCAAATGAAGGTAGGACATGATGCTCGTATCTGTATAGTACATCTTCAAGTGGATAATTGCGCTCTACCCTATCCCTCTTGATTCGTCTGATGATCTTCTGAGTATCTGTGGCATGTATTAAAATTTTAAGATCCATTAGGTTAAACAACTTTGAATCGTGAAAGACAAACAATCCCTCTACTCTAATAATAGGTGCGGGGTTGAGATGAATGATACCCGGATCTTTATTATCATTATTAAAAGTGTACTCTTGTCTATCAATTGACATACCATTTGTTAGTTTTATCAAATCGAAGTAAAACTCGTCCATTTCAATGGATTCAGGTAGATCAAAATTTTTGATTCCATTTTCGTCTTCCTTTTGCTGATCTCTAGGTTTATAATAATCATCTTGCGATAAAAAGCAGATTTCCTTATCGGAAAAGAATTCTTTTAAGTTTTTGATGAATGATGTTTTGCCTGATCCACTGCCTCCGGATATCCCAATTATAAAAGAATTTGAATTTTTTAAGCTCATAAAAAATGCATATTGAAAGAAATATTCTATTTTTCGGACAAATTAACAAACTTAGATTGACAAATAGGTTAAAATAGTAATAAAAAATGGATTTATTAGTAAGTATGGGGCGAGGATTATTGGGAATGGCGGTCTTAATTGCTATAGGATATTTTTTCAGTAATAACAGGAAAGCGATAAATTGGAAAATGGTTGGAATAGGGCTTGGAGCGCAGTTAATCCTTGCAATCAGTGTACTTTACGTACCATTTATCAAGACTATGTTTGAATTTGTGGGAGGTATTTTTGTTCTATTATTGGACTTCACCAAAGCTGGTAGTCAGTTTCTATTGGGAGGTATGATGAATATCGAAAGTTTTGGTTTTATCTTTTTATTCCAAGTTTTACCTACGATCATATTTTTCTCAGCTTTGACTTCAGTGCTATTTTATCTTGGAGTAATTCAGTTTGTGGTCAAGGCATTTGCCCAAATTTTCACAAAGCTACTTGGCATTTCAGGTGCAGAAAGTCTCTCGGTAGCAGGAAATATCTTTTTAGGTCAAACGGAAGCGCCATTAATGATTAAGGCCTATCTTGAAAAAATGAATAAATCGGAAATGTTATTAGTAATGATAGGCGGTATGGCAACAGTAGCAGGAGCAGTAATGGCAGCATACATTTCGTTCTTAGGAGGCGATGATCCGGTAATGAGGTTAGAATTTGCCAAACACTTGCTTGCAGCTTCTGTGATGGCTGCGCCTGGTGCCATAGTTATTTCAAAAATCCTATATCCACAGACGGAACCAATCAATACTAATGTAGATGTAGCGTATGAAAATATAGGTTCTAATGTACTTGACGCTATTGCTAACGGTACTACAGAAGGGCTCAAACTTGCGGCTAACGTAGCGGCTATGTTGCTTGTCTTCATTGCATTTATTGCTATGATCAATTATGGTCTTGGGTGGATTGGTGATTTGAGTCTGAATAAACTGACTTTGGGTGGTAGTTCTGATGATGGAACAATAAATGGTACAATTGCTTATTACTCGCAATTTTCTAGACTGTCTATTGAGACTATCCTTGGACTTATTTTTGCACCTTTGATGTGGCTCATTGGTGTGGCCAAAGAAGATACAATGGCTATGGGCCAATAAT
>JBBRJL010000586.1:0-1822 GCA_038219375.1 Chitinophagales bacterium
ATATTTGTATTTTGAGAAGGAGTATGAAGAATCTATCAAACAATTCATGTCCAATAACAATGTTAACTTTGAGCAATTACTCAATAATATGAGCTTGGCAACAGGAAGTCATCTAAATTTAAATGGATTAATGTTTTTTGGTAAAGATCCGCAACGGTTTAGACCATTGTTTTTGATCAAGGCGGTACATTTCCCTGGAAATGACCTCGGTGATACACATTATATATCAAGTGATGATTTTGAAGGCACCTTAGATGTGCAATTTCGAAGTACGAAAAACTTCATATTATCAAGTTTGCAGAGGAAACAAAATGGGAATTCTTTTAATAGTATTGGCACACCTGAAATTTCAGAAATTGCCATTGAAGAAACCATAGTAAACGCACTTGTTCATCGAGATTATGGTATATTAAGTCCTATACGAGTTTTCATTTTTCAAGATAGATTAGAAATAATTAACCCTGGTCATTTGGTCAACCATTTGACGGTGGCTAAAATTAAATTAGGAACAACAACTGCCAGAAATCCCAAACTTCTTAGATTTGCTTCTCGTATCTTGGTTTATAGAGGTCTTGGATCTGGCATAACTCGAATCCTAAAAGAACATCCGAAAACTGACTTTATCAATGACCGTGATGGACATCAATTCAAGGTGGTGATGTGGAGAAGTTGATACATTCGTTGATCTGGTTATTTCTCAAAAAAAATAATTTTCTAATTTATTGTACAAATTATCATCATGGTGATGAACTATTAATTCCAAAATCGTATTTACGTAATAAATAATATTAGATCACGTATAAAAAAGTATAATGGATGCAAAATTGACCCTCACATTTGATCAAGGTGTGATAGAAAAAGCAAAAATATTTGCAGAAAAGCATGATATAAGCTTGTCTAGGTTGACGGAGTTTTTGTATCGAAAGCTCACAGAAAATGCGTACGCAAATCTGGAAGACTTGCCTATCTCAAATTGGGTACATATGGTAGCAGAAGGAGAAATAGAATATAAAACTCAAGCTAAGTCCCGCAAAGACCTTAAGAATGAATATTTTTCCTCTAAGAAATAATCGTCTCAAGATGCTATGAAAAAGATATTTATAGATGCTAATGTTTTAGTGGCCGTATTGAATAAAGAATATCCCGTTTTTTCAGATGCTGCCAGAGTCTTAAGCCTCCATGAGACTAAAAATATCAAAATTTTCACTTCAGCGGTATGTCTCGCTATTGCATTTTATTTTGCAGAGAAAAAAAAGCGGTAATTTGCTCGCTAGAAAAAAAATAAAGCTACTATTGGAACATATCTATATCAGTAAAGCTGATGAAGAAGTGGTAACCCAAGCTGTAAAAAATCCTATGATCCATGATTTTGAAGATGGTATAGAATATTACTCTGCTTTGGCATCGGGCTGCACCTACATCGTGACTGAAGACAAGGATGACTATTATTTCTCAGAAATTAATGTGGTCAATTGTAAAGAATTACTCAGAAGCATATAGATTTTCTGAAACCACACATCTATAAATTTTGGCAAAAAATCATAAAACTATGAATCCAAATAGTTTTGTTAGATATACCAAATCTTAAACCCAAAAAAGTCATTAGAAAATCTATTCCAATCCAAAATGCCTATAAAACTTATAAGATACCTTTGGTTTTAATTTTACAAATAAATACCATAAATAAAAAAAGGGAAGCCATTGCTGACTCCCCTTATTCCGATTAATTTAGCTTTACGTTATTAAAACATAAACACCTGAATATGAAAATGTTATTCTATAATAATCAACTTATGAGAAGATAATTCACCATCTATATTAA
>JBBRJL010000587.1:0-1820 GCA_038219375.1 Chitinophagales bacterium
CAGGTATAACCCCGAATGGGGTGAAATATTGGTAACCACGGATGTTAATCCGCGGTGAAAATGGAAAACTACCTGATTTTTACGGTATTTTTGCCTGAAAGTTGCAAAAATTGTACGTGTCTGCCTTTGACATGGACAAAATGACTTTAGTCCTACATACACCTGAATAGTTACTCTTTTATTATACAATATCGAATAGTTTCATTTCCTAAATCAATAATGAAAATTTAACTACGCGTTGGTTTTCCATAAGTCGTTTGAATACGACATCGTGTATTGGGTTGGCGATAATCATTTTGTAAATTTGGCATTTTTATAGATGGAAAGACACAAGAATATTTTGATTTTGCTAAAATTACTTTACTCCAGTCAAATATTATAGGCTTATTAATTATCAAATTTAAATTACAACTTTGTCAACTTATTATGGTATTAAAATATTTTCTTAGATGGTAATAATAATAAAAAAGCCCACAACTAGGATTATGCTCCAAGTTGCAGGCTTTTATTTTATATTGTCATGATAGTACTTACTCTACCTTAAATACATCATCACCTACCGATTTATTGATTTCGATGGTTGTTGCTTCGAGTACCATCGGTACAGGCATCGCACCAGAAATAGTAACAGAATGCGGGATCATAACACCTTCTACAGACTTATAATCCTTAAAGTCATTGGTAATCGTGGCTACTTCCTCACCTTCGCCTTGTGTTTTAACAGATCTTGTGAGTAGGTTTGTCTGGATGTCATAAAACTCTGTGGATACCTCACCTGTTGGCGTCGTCACCATCATTTTATAACAATTTGCGCCTTCCACATTTTCTATACTTTTTATTTCAAGTTTATAACCCGCATCATTATAAGACAACTGATCAAACATTTTGGCTTGTGCCTTCATTTCTTCTAGCTCTTCGCCTTCTGTGATGACTTTCTTTTGTCCCATTTGAGCAGTAAGTCCTTTGGAACCATCAAATTTTTGTTCTTGTACGGTCATTCCCATCATATTTACCTTCATGGCAAATTTGTTAGGTGCCGCTTGGTAAGTTTCCAAAGTGGCATCTTGACCCATTACATTGGTTTTCATGGCGGTGTACATATTTTTTACAGCTTTCAATTTCTCCTTGCCTCCTATTGCGTCAATATAATCCTTAATGACCTCACTACCAGTTAGCTTAGGATCAAGCTCTATTTTAGCATCTTCTTGCTTTTTGCCAAATGCATCATAAAAATCCAATTTACCATCACTGTCAAATTTCTTCAATTTATCGGCAACATTGTCTTTATTACCTACCACGATGATGTTACAATTAGAAGGTCTAATATATTTTCTCGCCATATCTTGCACATCAGTTACAGAAACTGCATCAAGATTTTTCAAATAATTATTGTAATAATCTTTTGGCAAATTGTATCTGAAGGTATTCAATGCAAAATTAGCAATAGTCTGTGGAGACTCTAATGAACGACCGAAGTTACCATTCAAGCTGCTTTTTGAAAGATTAAGATCTTCTTCACTCACTGGCTCATTTACGATTCTCTCCAACTCATAGATAAATTCAGTCACTGAACTATCTGTCACCTCATTTCTCACACTTGCAGATGCATTAAAGTTTCCGATCAACTTATCAGTAGCAATATTGGATCTAGCACCATAAGTGTAAGCTTTTTTCTCTCTAAGATTCTGCATCAGACGTCCTGAGAAAATACCTCCACCAAGGATTGAGTTCATGACACTAGACTTAATAGCATCTGCACTTCCAGGTTTCATATCCAAAGGGTAAGAAATATTGATCACAGACTGAACTGCACCATCTTT
>JBBRJL010000588.1:0-1817 GCA_038219375.1 Chitinophagales bacterium
AGAATCACTATGGATGTTTTTCATAAGACTAAGATCGAGGGTGCAAAAAATAGTCAATTTGCATCCCGAAATCGATGTCGTTCATCTGAATGATGGTCTGATGGCCACCATATTTTGCTTACTTAAAATCCCAACTTCAGGGATCAAAATTGTAGTGACTTTTCATGGTTTAGATGTGGTATTTCCACTCGGTATGTTTCAGAATGTTCTTTTGCCAAAATTGCATCAATACGATGCTTTTGTATGTGTAAGTGATGCTACTAGACAAGCATGCCTTGACAGAGGATTTCAAAAAGAAAAACTCTTCGTAGTAGATAATGGTGTGGAAGATGTTATGTCAAATTCAACTTCGAAAGACGATAAAAAAATCTTTACAAAATATGGTATTAGAGAAGATGATATCATAATTCTTGCAATCGGTAGGCCCGTGAAGCGTAAAGGATTTAGTTGGTTTGCAAAAGAAGTGATACCATTGCTTGGTGATAAATTCAAATTCGTGCACATTGGTGAGATTAAGGTTTCGTTACCATATTGGTACAAAATATTACCAATTAAAATACAGGAGTTAATGGCTTTGTTTTTAGGGAAAGCGACAGATGCACAACCATTGATTGATGCAGCAAGATCCAATTCCAATATTATTCTTTGCGGCAAAGTTCCTGAAGGTGATAAGATTGCCTTAATCTCAAAAGCAAGGATGACTATTATGCCCAATATAAAAGTAGCTGGCGATATGGAAGGTTTCGGCTTGGTAGCTCTGGAAGCAGCGGTTCAAGGTAAAACGGTATTAGCTGCACATTTGGAAGGTATTACTAATGCAATACACGATGGTAGAAATGGCTATTTGATACCTTCAGAACAAGCATTAATATGGAAAGAAAAGATCATGGATGTTTGTCAGGATGAAGTGTATTACATTCCATCGGTAAGGAAATATACTTTGGATCATTTCTCATGGGAGATTATGTGTAGTAATTATGCTAAAATATTTACCAATCTGGTATAAAAAATGATATAGCTGTAAAATTAATAATTCATTAATAACTAATATACAATGAGTTAATATCTATGTTGGACATTTGTGAATCAAATCACCAAACGGAAATAGTATATGATTCGTAGCTGTCTTTTTACATTTTGTTGTCTTTTTATTACCATAGGACAATCTGTAAATTTACCCAAAAGCACAAATGTTATTGCGGTCAAATGTTATGATGAACATCTCATTTCTCTTCGCCAAAAACAAGGATTGCTCGATTTGCTTAGTTATAATACATGGGGCTTACCTATAGAGTTGAATGGCCATGACCATGACAGGAGATTTGAAACGATGGCAGATAGTATTTTGGCATTAGATAAAGATATCATTTGTCTCCAAGAGACTTTTCACCCTAGATTAAGACAAAATTTATTGACTTCATTGACTCAGAAATATTACACTTTTAGTGACTATCGGTGTAATGCTGAGATAGTTCCTTACATTCATAAAGACTGTTTTGGTGGATTGATGACGCTGTCCATTTATCCCATAATAAGTGAAAATTTCTATCAATATCCAACTTCCAACAAAGCTTCCATTATTGAAAAAATAGGTAGTAAAGGTTTTCTCTTGTCAGTAATAAAGTATGGAAATAGGCACGTAAATATCATCAATACCCATCTTTATGCAGGCGACAATAAACAGGCTGAAGCTAGGCGAATGGAGCAACTCTATTTTATGAATGAGATCTTGCATACAGTACTTAATAAAGAAAATCCTACATTTATAGCAGGAGATATTAATATCCATCACCCTGATGTATGGCCATCCGAAGCAT
>JBBRJL010000589.1:0-1817 GCA_038219375.1 Chitinophagales bacterium
CTCCATTATTTGAAAATAAGTGGTGGCTTTGGTTAGTTATGATCTTAATTATTTTGCTTTTGGGTGGATTTACACTGAAAATGATGAATGGAAATACTTAAAAAAAACATAAAATTTGAAGTTGCTTCCCAATTTAAATGCAAATGAAGTCCGAAAGCTTTATTTTTGCTGCTCATAATAATTTAGTATCATTTTTTGAAAAAGATAGATAAACTCATATCGACCAGTTTTATAGGACCTTCGATCTTATCGTTTTTCGTTGCTACGTTTGTATTGGTCATGCAGTTTTTGTGGAAATACATTGATGAGATACTTGGCAAAGGCTTCACAATTTTGGAGTTACTTGAGCTTATCTTTTATTATGCGGTTACACTGATTCCACTAGCGGTACCCATCACAATTCTTATTTCTTCGGTGATGGTATTTGGAGATATGGCAGAGAAGTACGAGTTATCAAGCATGAAATCAGCCGGTGTCTCCCTACTCAGGATCATGTTGCCGAGTTTAGTGGTAGCTATTTTAATTGGCCTTTTTTCATTATTTGCATCCAATTATCTCAAACCAGCGGCAAATCTTCAGTTTCAAAAACGATTTCTTTCGCTTCGAAAACAAAAATCCGCCTTATCTATTGAGCAAGGAATCTTCAATGATGCATTTGGGGAGACAATTATTAGGGTAAATGAAATCGAAAAAAACGGACGAGATATTCACGATGTTCTAATATACGATCACACACAGAATGATAAAAGCTTGATTTCTGTAATGTCTTCCAAAGGTGGTGAGATGTTTACCGCAGAAGAAGGCAAATATTTTATCATGAAGCTCGATACAGGTATTCAGTATCAGGAACTCGAAAAAAAGTCAAAACTCGGTAGCAGTAAGTCAGAAATTCCATTTATGAGGACGTACTTTGACCAATGGACTAAAACCTTTGATATGGGCCAATTTGATGGTGATGATGGCATTCTCAATTTCAACCGTAATAAAGAAGATATGATGAATACCTTCCAATTATGGCGTGCGATCGATACTTTCCAAACAAACTTCATGGAAAATAATCAAAAAATAAATGCTAGAATTGATGCTATCTTTATATCAAGTCAAAAGAATAAAGACACTAAAACCGATACCTTCCAACAACAAAAAACGATTAAAATTGACACTTTTCAAAATCAGGACTCAACTACAATTGATACTACGTCACGTTCAATATTGGACTCTACTACTCTTAAAAAACCAACTTCATCATTGATAAAAGCGCTAGCAGCAACTATAAATAGAGATACAAATCATGCAGATGTTGGTAGTATTGAAAAACATTTTCATTCAGGTTCGGCTGCTTTATACCAACAAAAATACAATGCCAAATCAACGGCACCAGCATCCAAAGCTTACAAAAGACTTATAAATCAAAATGCAGACATTGATATTTCTTCCGCAAATAATTTTTATGAAACATTAGATTCTATAGATATTCGTGATGTATTGACAAGGGCTCAATCAGACCTTTCTAGGGATCGGGATGAGTTATTATCCATTAAAAGCGTAAACCAAGATTTAACGAAATCTTCAGAAAAATATCTACTCAGGCTCAATCAACAATACAGTTGGGCATTCATCTGTGTGATCTTTTTATTTATTGGTGCACCTCTCGGTAGTATTATCAGAAAGGGAGGATACGGTTATCCATTATTGGTGGCTATACTATTTTATATGATATTTATTATAACTACGATATTAGGGGAAAAACTGATAAGAAATGATAGTATGGCCACCAATAATGGATAACCGTATCCTCCCTTTCTGATAATACTACC
>JBBRJL010000590.1:0-1809 GCA_038219375.1 Chitinophagales bacterium
TCTCCTGTCAAAACACCAGGGACATCCTTCCAGATATGCATACTTTCTGCGTCCAGACAATAAGATAGGATAGCCGCTGTATAGTCAGAACCTTCACGACCTAATGTTGTGGTAAAATTTTCGCTAGTAGACCCTATGAAACCCTGTGTCACGATATGATTTATCGTTTCCAACATAGGTGTAATCTTATTTCTCGCATTGGTTTGTGTGGCATCCCATTGGATTCGGGCATCTCTATAAGTATTGTCCGTAAGGATGACATCCCTCACGTCTAACCACTTACTATTGATTTTTAGGTATTGAAGATAATGTGTCAATATTTTGGAAGACAATAATTCACCCATCGAAACGATCTGATCATACGTATAATCATAATCTTCATGAGGTGCTTCTTCGAGTACCCATTCGATTTCTACAAAAGCATCATTGATATCATCCAAGACTGCTTGCGACACCGGAAATAATTCCTGAATTAGGGCAACATGGCTTGCTTTTATTTTTAGCAACAATTCTTCTGTATGTTCATCCTGCGCATAATAACTCTTAACGACTTCTTCTAGAGCGTTTGTCGTTTTGCCCATTGCGGAGACTACAACGACTATTTTTTCTTGATCATACTTCTGAAGTATCTGACCTACATTTTTGAATCCTTCAGAATCTTTGACCGAAGCTCCACCAAATTTGAAAACTTTTATTTGCATAACACCCTGATATACTTAATTTTCTATGTATAAAATAAAATATCCTTAAATTAACATCGTAAAGATAAGTGGTTTTTAAATTTATTTGTCTAATTTCGCTCCCTATTAATATCAAAAGTCACAAATGGAAGATACAGTGTCCAATGCTTTGTTGCTACTTTTAGTAGGAATGAGTACCGTATTTACAATTCTTTTTTTGGTTGTGTCAGGCGGCAATCTCCTTATAAAACTCATCAATAAGGTACAAGTAGCATCACCCGAAGTTCCTTTTTCGAAGTTGAAATCAGACAATATCGATCCTACCAAGATAGCCATCATCGCAGCAACAGTTGAAGCTATTACCCACGGAAGGGGTAGGGTTGATAAAATAGAAAAACTGTAAGCATAATCCCAAAAATTAAAATCATGCAAAGAAAAGAAATCAAGTTGGCTCTCATGTACCGAGATATGTGGCAGTCATCTGGTAAATATATGCCTAGAGTAGACCAATTAGTTCGAGTCGCAGAGCCTATTATAGAAATGGGTTGTTTCTGCCGTGTAGAGGCAAACGGAGGAGGTTTCGAACAAATAAATTTATTATATGGGGAAAATCCGAATATTTCTGTACGCCAATGGACCAAACCATTTAATGAAGCAGGTATTCAGACTCAAATGTTAGAACGTGGCCTTAATGGTCTGCGCATGAGTCCTGTACCCAAAGACGTCCGTAAACTCATGTTTAAGGTCAAAAAACTCCAAGGTACAGATATTTCTCGTTCGTTTGATGGACTTAACAATCCTGAGAACCTTGCCCCCTCATTCCAGTATGCACGTGAAGGAGGTATGATCGCACAAGGTGCACTAAGTATGACTGTCTCGCCATTGCATACGATAGGATATTTTATTGACTTGGCAGAATCCTTTATCGAACTAGGAGCACAAGAAATATGTCTCAAAGATATGGCAGGTATCGCTCGACCAGTTTCTGTAGGTAAAATCATCAAAGGTATTCGTGAGCGACATCCTAATATTATAATTCAAGACCATGGACATAGTACGCCCGGTTTTTCTGTAGCATCTGCGCTTGAAGCTGCTCGAAATGGTGTGGACATTATCGATGTAGGCATGG
>JBBRJL010000591.1:0-1805 GCA_038219375.1 Chitinophagales bacterium
AGTTATGGTCTTCTTCTGCCTTTGCGAGGCGATTTAAAGAGCTCACAATATATTTACTGTAGCCACCTTGATCAAAAATCTCCTTTTTGTATAAATCATCTACGTCTTGCATTTGTTTTCCATACAAGCACCAAACCATTGACATAAGAAAAGTTGTTTTTCCAAAACCATTTCTACCGCTAACTATATAAATGTTTTTATTTTCTTCAGCTGATAAATCAATGGAGTTTTCACCTTTATAAATCCGAAAATTGTATAGTTCAATCTCTTTAATAGTCATATTTAAGAAAATGTAAATTTAAAAGGTGCTTTAATGTATTCTGCATTATTTAAGTTATCATAATTTTTCCCTTGCAGCCATAAAAAGTTTAAATATTCTTTAGCTTTTCTTAGAGTTTCAAATGAACCTAAATGTTTAATTGGATAATTTTTTTCATTATCACTGATATGCCTTATAGCACAATCATATATTTCAGATGCATTTTTTCCATATGGAGAATCAGGTTCTCTTACAGTCCAAATACCTGTTTTGTCTGATTCTGAATTGTCTGCCATCCAAAGTGAAGCATCAACAACTACAAAATTAAATGTTTTCATTTTACGACAGTTTTTAGTTCATCGATGTATTTATTTAATTCATTATCAATATCTGCTTGCAAACCTCTTTTCCTTATCATTAAAGTTTTGGTTTTTTGTAAAGCCAAAAGATTTTGAATTAGTTCTACATCTTTTGGTTCTGTGGTGCAGGAATTTTTAAGTAAATCAATTTCTTGATTTTGTTTTTCTTCTTGTTTGCTCATATCCATTTCTGTTTTATAGATGCTATTATAAACTTGTGATACTTTGGTTTTAAAAAAACTATCTCTGAACCAATAGTACTGTATTAAAACCATTTCTTGGTGTGTGATTAATTGAATTCCTTCGGTTGGTTCCAATGCTTTTTGAGCTTTTAGTATTTTTGTTAAAATATCTACTCTGGTTTCAAAAGTATAAGGTCCCCACATTGTTTCATGTATGCTTCCATCTCTTCTTTTTTTGATTCTGTACTTTTCTGTATTGTCTCTAGTTTCAATCAAAAAGTTTCTAATATCTGCTAAAGGTTGCATCCAATCTTCACCACTTTCAATCAAACCTTCCATAGACTTATCTTTATTTACCACTGTGCATGTCCAACATCCGAAACGACTGTTTCCACAGGATGGAGTGGTATCGTCTATTACTAAAGGGCAATCTCCACTATTGGCATTGCGGTAAAGTGTTACTAATTCCTTATGAGTTCCACCCCAAGGTGGTGGTACTTGATTTAAATATTGCCACAACTCATTTATCAATACATCTTTAATAGGTGCATATACATAAGCATTCGGAAGCTGGTGCTTTCGAAGTCTTTGTCCTTTTATTTCGTGCTTTTTGATTGATGCTGCTCTATTTGAACTTTCATCGCTTCGGGTTCCTAACAATATTATTGCTGCACCATTCTCACCAATTTTTTCAGTAATAAGTCTGGTTGTAGGATGTATTTTTAATCGTTCCGTACACCACCGGTAAAATTTGTTTGGTGCTGGGTATCCCAATCCAATCAATTTTACCCAAAAACTATCTTCTAATTTTGGCGTAGTTTGCTCTACAATAATTGGAAAATTATTTAGGTTGGCCTCTTTCTGAATTTTCTCAAGTGTTTTATTGATAAATTTTACAATTCTGGGATTTTCTACTAAAGTATCATTGCAAACCACATAAATCTGTCTCGTTAATAAAATGGGTTCAATTTTTTTTAATGCATTCCAAACCACTTGCAAAAGCAT
>JBBRJL010000592.1:0-1798 GCA_038219375.1 Chitinophagales bacterium
CTTGGACTTCTCCAGTTTTCGCATCTTCAAAGACAAATTGCACTGAGTCAATATAAGAAACTTCAGATTCACGCTCTTGTAATTCGAGCTTCCTAACTCCATTGCCAAGGTAATACTTGTCAGTCCCTTTCAATAACTTAGATTTTCTATTACTAATTACTGTTCCTAATTCCACCCATTTACCTTCAACGGAATTATAAACTAAAAGGTATGGACAGCTACCTTCATTAAACACAGCAGACATAAGAAATGATGGGTTATTTTGTGGATCTGGGATCGATATATTAACACCATTTACCATGATCGAATTTATAGAAAGAATAGATCCAACTGCAAAACGCTTTGTTATTTTTCTTTGAAGCTCTTTAGGTGAAATCAAGAATGTCTTCAAATTATCATTAAAATCGATTGATTGAGTGATGGATTTGATGCAATTTATATCTTGCGGAGAACATCCTTTATAATTTGATTTTAATAAAGGCTTACCAACATAGATCTTGCCTTTAGAAATAGACTTTAATTTCTCAATTTCATTGGGTGACGACAAATCAAATATTTTTTGTTGTGCTTTTGTGTCAAAACCAAACTCAATAGGTATAAAAAGATGATGTTTCGGCTTGAGTTGAATACCAAATTTCTGATTTTTTTCTAATGCTTTATTAAATAGAGAATCTCTATTATCTACAGGTGTAAGGTCATAAGATTCTTTATCTATAATTTTAAAGACAACAGAATCAATATCGATAGTTGAATTACTAGAATTCTCTACGTCAAGGAATTTTACATATGGCGATGGCATTAGCCTTGTCAAGAAATCTCTGTCAAAACGACATCCTCCTATAATTTTTGCAAATTCCTCGATGGAATTTGTATAAGGATAAGCAAAAGCGAAAAAGCCACGAGAATTTGGATTGCTTTGTATTATTTTCTTGATCCAAATATCTTTTAGAGAGCTATTCATACTATAGCTAAAATCATCTCTAATACCGAATTTACCGACATCAGAAAGTTTTGGGTATTGAAAGATCAGATTATTTCTTTCTGATTCAATTAAAGTTGTATATTTAGCTGAATCAATATCACTTAGAAATGGGGATGAAATCGGTGCATAATGAAATGTATAAGTATCATCTTCTCCCTTATATTGAACTTCAAATCTATCAGCTTTTTGATCTTTATTAGGCTCTAGCAGATTAATTGCGTCTTTTACAGTGTCTTTGCCATCATTAGATGAATATAGTAAATACTGAAACTTATTTTGATTAGCAATAGTATTTTCATTTCCAGTCTGAATTTTAAATTTTTCAATACTTTTAAAAACTGGATTATCGGAATGAACTATTGGAGGTTTATCAATTCCAAGGAATCTTGATAGGATGTTTAATGTGATTTTATCTTCTATGTCTGGACTTAAAATTGATAAGGTTAGTGTTGGATAGTCATTAGTTCCTGTCAAGTATCGAAAAGATATTGGTTTATCGTTAGACTCTTTTGGAATACCGTAGAAAAAAAATAACAAAATGATAAGAAATACTGCAAAGCCTCCAGATGCTCTAATTAAAACCTTGCTAATAGTTCCCTCTGCTTGAACTTCTCCTAAAAATAATCCTGCTGATAGCCCTCCTGCTAAAGCAGCTAAAAATCTTACAATAGCTAAAGTTCCTTCATTCATAGCTTTTGGATACATCACAAGAGTTATCAAAGCAACAATCACTATGAGTGCAAAACCATATGCAATACCTTTTTCAGCAGCAGATATTTTTTGAACTGTAGGTCTCTGACTTGGCGGTCTTTGTCT
>JBBRJL010000593.1:0-1784 GCA_038219375.1 Chitinophagales bacterium
TGTAAAATCACAATGAATCCATTATTCCAAAATATAATTATTCAGACTGTTTGGCGACACTTGGAAAAAGATCGACCCAGCAAACATTTAAGTAGATATGATGTAGCTAAAGAATTTCTAAAGTTAAAAATTACTGCTACACATTTATTCAAAGATATATTACTAATTTCAATCGGTATTATTTCAGCTGGGTTTGGGCTTAAAGGTTTTTTACTTCCTAGCAATTTTATCGACGGTGGTGTAACTGGAATTTCTCTTTTAACAACCGAAGTAACAAAATTTTCATTACCCATTCTTATTGTTCTTATTAATATTCCTTTTATTATTCTTGGTTATAACCAAATCGGCAAAACATTTGCAATTAAAAGTATTTTGGCTATTATAGGGTTGGCAGTTGTTGTAGCTACTGTAAACTATCCAATAATTACTTCCGACAAATTATTAGTTGCTGCATTTGGTGGTTTTTTTCTTGGAGCAGGTATTGGTCTCTCCATTCGTGGAGGTGGTGTACTAGATGGAACAGAAGTACTTGCTATTAATTTAAGTAAGCGAACTGGCTTAACAATAGGAGATATTATACTTATTTTCAACATTATTATTTTTTCTGTTGCAGCATACTTACTCACCATTGAGTCTGCACTGTATTCAATACTTACATACTTAGCTGCTTCCAAAACAGTAGACTTTATTGTAGAAGGTGTAGAAGAATATACAGGAGTTACCATTATCTCATATAAGTCAGAAGAAATTCGACAAATGATTGTTGGAAAAATGGGTCGAGGCGTTACTATATACAATGGAAAGAGAGGGTATGGAAAACAAGGTGAAAATTCAAGTAATACAGATATAGTTTATACAGTCATCACCCGACTTGAAATAGCAAAATTACAAACCGAAGTTGATAAAATAGATTCAAATGCTTTTATGGTTATGAGCAGTATTAAAGACACGAAAGGTGGAATGATTAAAAAACGACCACTTAAATAAAAATTAAAGCACAACTTGAGTTCAAAAGATAGTTTTGTAGATAAGCTAACACGAACTACAATAGCTAATAAATAGTATTAAAAATGTCAACTTCAATAATTATAGCTATCTGTTTTTTACTTATTCTAGCTTATGTTTTCGACATAAGTTCATCTAAAACAAAAATCCCATCTGTAATATTATTGCTTCTAGTAGGATGGGCTGTTAAGCAAGGAGCAAATACTTTTAAAATAGTATTGCCAGATTTAACACCAATACTTGAAATTCTTGGAACGGTAGGTTTGATACTTATTGTTTTAGAAGGGTCGTTGGAATTAGAACTGAACAAATCAAAATTCCCATTTATCGGCAGAACTGCTTTTATTGCCTTAATTCCTATGTTGCTTTTAAGCTTTAGTCTTGCGTTTGCGTTTCAATATTTTGGTAATATTCCTTTCAAAGTTGGTCTTGCAAATGCTATACCTTTTGCTATAATAAGTAGCGCTATTGCTATTCCAAGTGTTCAAAATTTATATTCAAAAAACAAAGAATTTGTAATCTACGAAAGTAGTTTATCTGATATTTTCGGTGTAATATTTTTTAATTTTATTACACTAAATGATAATATTGGCTCTCAATCTGTAAGTTATTTTCTTATAGAATTATTCATTATCCTGATTATTACTTTTGTTGCAACATTGGGTCTTGCATTTTTATTAAGTAAAATAAAGCACAACGTAAAATTTATACCAATCATTTTAATGATTGTTTTGATTTATGCTATATCAAAAATATTTCATTTACCTGCATTAATATTT
>JBBRJL010000594.1:0-1782 GCA_038219375.1 Chitinophagales bacterium
CGCTGAAGACGGGACAAGCTCTATATGTAGCTGCCATAATTGACACTACCAGCTCAGAGTGATAATAGAGACATAAAATATCAGACACCAGCTACAAAATGTGACAATCAACATTACTATTGATTCCACCGGTGCTGTTATGTGGTCTGATAAGCTCTTGCGTTGTTGAGTAATAAAGTGATTTGAATTCTGGATCTTTTCGGATCGCTATCCAAGCACACTCAATGATGTAAGGTCTCAGGATCGTATTGGCTCTGAGATTATTTTTCTGCAATTGTTTACAAAGATAACGGCTATCAATCTTATCAGTCTTTTGATAATTTTGGTTTATGCAAGCACCGTAATGCGTCATTATATAACTTAGTAAGTATTTTAGCAATGGATTTAATACTGCCCAATTGAGTCTTGTAAAAAATAAATTTACAAAATTCAAAAAGTTGATTTAAATTTGTGTTTTTAATAAAAAGTTTGGGTGACTTTCAAGACTTTTTCATCATTAACCTTCTTTATCTTGAAAAACCCGAAAGTTTCTAGATTTTTTGTTCGATTGATAACAAGTTAGGCAAAATATAAGAGAACCATAGTACAAACATAAAATTTATAAATATGAAGAACTTAATTTTTTTATCCTTAATTGGACTTTTAATTTTATCGAGTGGTGTATATTTGGTATCATTGGTACAAGAAGGAAATCTTATTAATACACAAAAATGGATTGTAATCCGATAACATGAAGCATTTCATAATGATAATGACATACGTATTGACGCCAGCCTTGTGCTGGTGTCAATATATTTATCAGACATACCCTGAAGAAAAGTCAGCGACGTTTTATACTATTATTGATAACAAAAATTCTGTTATACTTAGTACGGGAAAAATTTGTGAATTGTGGGAATGTAGTGAGGTGACACGATTTGACTATTTAGGAAATCAGATATGGAATACAGAATTTATCAATACTGATGTCGGATCTGCTACTTTGCTCTTGCTTAATGATACACTTTATGTAGGTGGAAATTATAACTCAGGCCAAGCAAAAAGCGTCATTAATAGGGTGACACTTGATGGAAAGATAATTGACGAACACATTTATTCAGACCCGTTGAATAGAATATCTGCTAGTTTAGTGAATCACTTAATTAGTGACAATAAGGTACTATTTTTTAACGGACAAGGTTATATGAATGATGAAAGTAAAGCATTAATGTATTCCGTTAACAAATCTATGGAATTAAACGTTTTTTATCTTGATAGCATTGAAGATTTATCGGTAGTATTTGATAGTCACGTTGGACCTGACAGTTTACTTACAAGTTTCATCATAGAGAATGGGTTTTCAGCACCTAGAAATAGACGAAGGATTGAGAAGTATGACCAAGATCTCAATCTTGTATGGAAATATCAGCCACCTGATTCGTTACTTTTTTTAGGGAATGATATATACCTTCATGGAACGGTTTTAAATAATGGTAATATCTTTTTTACATATTATATTTTCGGAAATGAACGAAGTTTACCTAGTTTTCTATTGTTAGACACGATTTCGAAAAAAAGAATATGGCAGTATGATTTTGCGAATTTTGATAATCATGGAAGATATGTATTACGAACTAAACAGCTGAAAAATGGAGATTTATTAATCAGTGGGCAATACACTAATATCAATTTACAACCAATTATTAAAGATTGCCCTTGGTTAATGCGAATGGATAAAAATGGAAATAAGATTTGGGAATACGCATATGCTGAAGTTTTTCCCAATAATCAAAATAAAAGAGG
>JBBRJL010000595.1:0-1768 GCA_038219375.1 Chitinophagales bacterium
TTTGCTGGATGATGGAGGAATTTTGGTAAGTTATTGTGCTCAAGGTGCATTCAAAAGAAACCTTAGATTTTGTGGTTTTCAAGTAGAGTCTATTCCTGGTCCTACAGGAAAGAGAGAGATGACTAGAGCTATAAAATTTTCTGAGAAGCTATGATTTAGCATTTAATTGACTAAACAGACATATATTTTCCCTACTTTTAACATATTGGTAAGATAAAAATATAGAAAAAAAATAGAACTTTGCACTTTATTGATTCATTACAAAACAAATATATACCATGAAGATTTTAAATTTAATGATTGTTGCTTTGATCTCATTACTATCTATGAATGTCTCGGCACAAAATAAAACAACAGCTCAAAAAAATGCAGTTTCCGAAACCAAAAAAACGGGCGTACACATGACATTCGAAGATGAGCACATAGATTTAGGAAAAGTCAAAAAAGGTGCCATCAAAAAATTTGATTTTGTCTTTACTAATACAGGAACTGAAACAATAGAAATTGATATTGCTTCAGGATGCGACTGTACGACACTAGACTATCCTAAAACTCCTATAAAAGTAGGACAAAAAGCCACGATCCATGTTACTTTTGACAGTGGTAAGAAAGAAGCATCAGAAGTAATAGACGTAGATATTTATCTTAAAAACTTAAACCCAAAAACAGGTCAAAGAATTCTGAAAGTATTAGATTACACTTATGAACTGACAAAATAAAGATAATCCTATTTCCATAAAAACAAAAACCCTGATTGTATTTACTTACTTTCAGGGTTTTTTATTAGGGGGATTAAATTTGCATATGAAAATCAAAGTCACTCTAGCTTTAGGCAAATGAGCGATTTTGCTTGAGTAGTTTTTCCACGGTATGATTTAACGCTTGAATTGCTGTAGATTGTACGTTGATGGTCTTTTTCATGTTATCCATCTCTTCGTGAAATGCATTTCGGATATTATTAGGAGAAGGCAAGTATGGTGATATTTTAACTTCTACATGCCAAATTTCTTTGATTTCATCCACATGCACGGTGTATGGTTGATAGTAATTATTATCTGAACATAACAATATGGTTTGATCAGCTTTTACCTTATTGATTACCCTTTTTACCACAAGAGCGCAGTCCATAACGACTACATAAACAAGGTTATTCCTAACTGAACTATAAAAATTATTAGGATCTACCAATGAACAAACTACTTTGTCTCCCGCAAATAGCGACGGCTCCATACTATCACCCACAATGTCAAAACATCTGTAGGTGCCGTGTTGGAATTTATAATCAGGTAATGAAAAACTGACCAAATCCTCCATAAATACAGGATCGTTAAATTGGTCTATATAACCTGCATGAGCTGCTGTGGGCACATAAACTATTTTCTCCAGACTACGGACTACAATAGGTGAAGAAGAATTTTGCGCTATATCATCTCTGATAAACATATCACCCGTACCAGTAAATATATATAAAGGATTTATTTTATATATTTCTGATGCATTTTTGATAAGGTCTATGGTCACATCCCGTTTACCTTTGATGATGTCGTTAAGGTTTTGTGGATGGTAGTCTACAGCAAGCGCAAACTGTCTAGAAGACTTGATTTCGTTTCTCTCTTTGAGTTTCTCAAGACATTGAATAAACCGATCTGTCACAATATGGCACATAATAATAAGAATTGAGTGGTTGGCATGATTTCGTCTGCCGCAAATGTAAATAAATATATTTAAATAAAAAATAATATATACAAATTATTATAAAATATTTTAA
>JBBRJL010000596.1:0-1746 GCA_038219375.1 Chitinophagales bacterium
CCTACAAAATCATAGGAAACCAAGTGGCTGATGGTAGTTTTACTTTTGATCTTGCAAACGCTCAAATACCAGACAAACCACATGAAGGCAGCACCTACAGGCTGTGCAATGATGAAATAAAAAAGGAGATGAAAAATGTTGTAGCGAAGATCGGATTGGCTATTCGTTAGGACAATTTTTGCAACGTTTGCCTTTTTTATATTTTTTGCAACATTTTTTCATGAGATAGGGGATGACTATACCATGCTGAATGACATTTAATTCAAAATACTGGTTTTGAATAATGGGCATTTCGGCATCACTATCTGGTGAAATTCGACCAGTATCTGGATAAGAAAATATGGTACTATTTATATCAATCATTATTTAGACTAATTATAATTAGGACAAAGATATATGTTTATCTGATAAACAACAATACTTTTGAAAATAAAATGTCTTTTAGATCTTAAAATATTTCCTACGCGGCTTAGATCCGTATTTTATACCCATAATACATACAAAATAGTCCAATAAACTTCATCTATTTATTTATTTTGGACTATTTTATAAATACAATTGGTATTAGTTGATCGCCCACACCTACTATTCCTTCGTTGGTGCACATCATATTGGTACCGAAAAGTACGCTGTTTCCTTCTTTTCTATAGGTGTTCAGTACCTTGAGTGGTTCATTATTAACGATAGCCGTTTGCTGATCTATAGTGATAACATTACACCTTGCACAGGGCTTAATATTTAAGAAATCTGCAGAACCAATTTGCACATTTCCCCACATATCTTCTTCATGCGAAAACTTAGTTTCTACAATGATATTGGGTCTAAATCGATTCATCTCAATGGGTGATGTTAACTTCGTATTCAAATGATGTAGGCTCTCAGTACCTGCCATTAAATAAGGATATCCATCTGCAAGACTCACATGGATATCGATATTTTTTGTGCTATTGTGGTGTATCCTTGCGTTTTCATCCTTCATACGTACCAAACTTACCTTTTGCTGCAATATATCGGAAAACCATTCTGAAACATCTTCGTTTACAGCCTGAACTACAGCATCATCACCCCAAACTTTTGTTTGTATATAGTTATCTTCTATTCGATCTTCAAGATCAAAAAAGTCTACTTCATCTTTATAGTTAATAAGGATTTTGCCATCCTTGATTTCAGGTACAAACAATGCCATATTCGGTTGTGTCCTTTGCGTCACAAACTTCTGATGTTCATCGACGAGCATCCACCGCCTATCGTGTTCAAACCCTGCTTTTAATGCTAGTGCCTTATTGACAGAAATACCAACTAGACCCTTGATTGGATAGATGATAAGTTCTTTGATTATATGCATCATGTGAGTTCTGGTCTACCAATGAATACTTTTATTTCAGGAGAAAACTTGACTTCGAGTCGCACTATTAGAATATCTTTCATAGGTGCTTTTGTTTTTTTATGGAGCATAAGTGTTGTTTTTACTACACTCAAAAACAACTTGATGGATTTATCATCTTTATACAACTCTGTCAAAGTTTCTATTTTTTCGTCGTCAAAATCTGTTGTTTTGCCTACCATTTCGGCAAGCATACATGGATTGATAGACATAGAAATACCAAATGAAGTAAGTTCAAAACCCATTGTCTTCAATTTTGGTAGGATTTCTACCCATTCATCTACCATAGCCAACGCTTTTTCTTTGGTCAAATCTTTAGCTTCATTGATCTTTTCTTTGGCTGCATCATTTATTTCTGATGC
>JBBRJL010000597.1:0-1745 GCA_038219375.1 Chitinophagales bacterium
CAACCACCATGGAGTTTTTACTAAATACATTTAGTAAAGATATTCAATTGCATCATTTAAAAACCATATGCAATTAAACCAATAACTAAGTTCTCATACTTATACGCTTTACCGTATTGGGCCAATGCTCTTTTTTGTGAAGTTTCGTTTTCTAGTAATGCATCCATAAAAACTTGCATAGTCTTTACATCAACCGAAGGGGCTCCGCCTTTTGTAATTGCCGTTCTGCAAAATGAAGCCAGCATTGATTCCCATGCATTAGTAAATAATGTGGGTGTTACAAAAATTTCTGTACCTAAAATTCGATTTCCTGATATTGCTAAAAAACCTGCAAATGCACTATCTGTTCTTGCAAGCTGAGTATTAAAATACTTTTTATAAGCTGAATCAGCTATGCCAATATCTCTATCTATTTGTAAATATTGTGTTGTAGTTGACTTTATTTTTTGATCGTTTAAACTTTGTGATATGGCCTTCCAGATTTCCGCTTGTTTCTGAGACAGATCTAATGTTTTACGTAAATCCATATCCATATTACCACTGTGCGAAAAAGATTTTGGCTTCTTGCTCCATCTTCTTTCCTCAATACAATACACTGTTACATACTGCTCTTCTTTTCCGGGAGGCATTAACTTGGTTTCACCAATAACTCTGTCTTGTTTTCCTCCTTGTAATAATTCACCAGAGTTTATTAGAATTGTTTTACTTGAATTATTTTCGATACTTAATATGTGAACATCTGCATCGCCTTTGGCTACAAATTCTTTAACTTTTACTTTTCCTGTCCTCATGCCTTCGGCTAAGGTGATATATTGATCAGGTATCATTTGGCGGTAAAACCCAATATTGCCTTGTCCTTTAAACCTAATTGGTATTATTTGAAGGTTTTGATATGTCCATGCAGAGTCATAATCTACCCAAACTTGCTGATAAGTAAGTTGAGCAGTAGCAAATTTGGTCATTAACACCAATAAAAACAGGGCGATTAACCGTTTCATATTGCTCAATGTAGGAATTTTATACATATCACTATTATAACGTATTCCCAAAGTTTATATTTGCAGTATGAATAAAAAAGTAAGGGTACGTTTTGCACCCTCCCCAACAGGCGGATTACATTTAGGTGGCGTTAGAACAGTTTTATTTAATTATCTATTTGCCAAACAAAATGATGGCGATTTTATAGTAAGAATTGAAGATACCGACCAAAGTAGGTTTGTTAAAGGTGCCGAAGAATATATTTTTGATACTTTAAAATGGTGCGGTTTAGAACCTGATGAAAGTCCAAAACATGGTGGTCCATTTGCGCCATACCGACAAAGTGAAAGAAAACCATCATATAAAAAATTTGCCGAGCAACTTATAGCTGATGGATATGCTTATTATGCATTTGATACAACAACTGAGTTAGAGCAAATGCGTATTGATTTTAAAACAGCTGAAAATCCTTCGCCACAATACAACCATACTATACGCACAAAAATGCGCAACTCATTAACGCTTTCTGCAAATGAAGTTGACGCTTTAATAGCTGCTGGAACTCCCTATGTAGTTCGTATTAAAATGCCAGAGAACGAATTGGTTTCTTTTACAGATATGATTAGAGGCGAAGTAATATTTAATTCATCTCAAGTAGATGATAAAGTATTATTAAAAGCCGATGAAATGCCTACCTATCATTTAGCGGTTGTGGTGGATGATTATGCAATGAAAATAACCCATGCTTTTAGAGGTGAGGAATGGCT
>JBBRJL010000598.1:0-1700 GCA_038219375.1 Chitinophagales bacterium
ATTGGGTGAAGCGTGAGTTTGCATTTAGTAAGTCGCTCGCTGATTTGTCGTAAAACAAATTTGGCTTGCTTCTCTGTCTTGCAATGCACCACCACATCATCTGCATAACGCTCCAAGGGTTTTTCCGGATGGTGTTTATCCATCCATTTGTCAAAGCTGATGTGCATGAAGATATTGGCAAGCAATGGACTGATCACACCTCCCTGTGGAGTGCCAGTGAGCCTGTCGATGCGATCCCCATCTTCTTTTACTATACCAGCCTTGAGCCACCGTCTGATGTATAATAATATCCACTTGTCATTGCAGAAGTGTTTCATCGCTTTCATCATCAACTCATGATCAATCGTATCAAAGAAACTTTTGATGTCGAGGTCAATAACAAAATCGTGATTAAAACAAAAGAATTTTCATTCTCCCGCAGCATAAGGTGACTTGCAAACTCCTCCTATCAGGCGTCTGCGGAAGGCCATTCAATTGATCTATTAGTATGCCGACCATTCTATTCGCTCAAACTTCGCGCATAGTATTCTACTACTTCAATTGTCTTCCATCTTTTGTAAAGCATTCAGTGTTGGTTGAGAACACTGATTCAAGACACACACGTGTTTGTATAAGATTAGTTGCGTGGTTTAAGCACTAAAGTTAGCAAATAAATCACAGATAGAAAGTCTGCAAGGACTTTCCTAAATAGGCTAGAACTAGCAATTAATTTTATACGGTGTTGCCAGTAGTTTTTTTTGCTATGTTGTTCGTTTTCATTACTAAAACTCCTTGATGTTTTTGCATTCCAAATCGTATTTGGTCATCGTTGTATTCAATCATTTGGGGATTAAATTTAATCTTATCTAAATGATTTTCCGACATATATTTTTTAAACCAATTTTCAGCATCTTTTTTGTTTAATTCTGAAAACCTAAAAAGCTTTCGGTCTTTTAAAAAAACCACGTATTTGTACGACATAATTATTTCATCGCCTACACTACTAAAATCTATTTCTCTTCTTTTAAATTCTTCCCTTATTGCCCACATATAACCTTGACGAGCAAAACCGAAAGCTGAAATTCCAACTGTGCTATTAAATCGACCAATAAACTCATCATCGTTTAACCTACATAATTCAGTTTTGAATTCTAAAAAGTAATCTTTAGCTGTTTTCATCTCTTATTTCCCATAGGTGTATAAATGAGTCTTACCGAACTCCCAATTTCCTCAATCGGTTTGTTTTTCTTTTTTTTTGGTTCTATGTAAAAGTCAATTCCTGATCCCTTAATTTTTTGTTTTAATTCTTTGTTCAATTGTGAATTAATAAGTCGTTTGATTTCTTAATATTTCTTCTTGTTTTTATATCCTCAATGAAAGCGGAATTAATGGGTGAATTTTCTAAAATTGATAATACCTTTTCTTTATATCTTTTTAATTCTGCATCTTTTTCTTCTGTCTCTATTTTCCTCAATTTCATTGCAGTTTTTTTTTAAGGCTTTCTTCTGTTCCTTATTGAATCGAGTAATTTGATAACTTAAATCTTTTATGATTTTCGTTTGGTCTTGTTCGTTTAAATCAGAATGAGACAAATCCAAATGAGCTATATATTTAGCTAAAGTAAAATATTGCTCAATACCACAATAAATACATTTGTACTTAACTCCATTAACAGTTTTATATGTCGTATTGTTTTTTTTTCAAAATTACTGGCAACGTCA
>JBBRJL010000599.1:0-1695 GCA_038219375.1 Chitinophagales bacterium
GAGGCTCGGGAACAAACGGCGCCAACCCTAAGGTGAGTGAAGCCATAATAACTATAGACCAATCGTTCCAGAATTTTTTATCTTGCATTTGTATATTTTATGAGCACAAAGGTAGGAGTTTTACCTTTTTGTTAGCGTTACTTTAGTTACAAACTTGATTTAGTGTTATGTATTAGATTTAAAATCTCTGTGTTTTGGTTTGTAAAATTTTCTTAGTTATTTAACTGAAAAGGTTACATTTGCATAATAAAATACTAGGTATGACCTTACAGCATATAAAGGTTATTGGGTTTGATGCGGATGATACGCTTTGGGTCAATGAACCATATTTCAGGGAAGCCGAAGAGAAATTTTGTGATTTGCTCGAAGGATACCTGCCCCGACATACGATCAATCGGGAACTATTTGCCATAGAAATAGCCAATCTTCCTATCTATGGATACGGCATAAAGGCTTTTATGTTGTCTATGGTAGAGGCCGCGCTTAAAATCACAGGCAATACCATGCCGGTTGAAGTTATATCAAAAATTTTGGAGATAGGAAAAGTCCAACTCGATCAACCCGTAGACGTACTCGAAGGCGTGGAAGACGTATTAATATCACTCACAAATAGGTATCGGCTAGTAGTCGTAACCAAAGGAGATTTGCTGGACCAAGAGAAAAAACTGACCAAATCGGGGCTAACCAAATATTTTCATCACATTGAAATCCTTTCTGAAAAACGTCCCGAAGATTACCGAAAAATTATTAGTCATTTGGATGTAAAGGCAGAAGAGTTTCTCATGATAGGTAATTCGCTCAAATCTGATGTTCTCCCTGTCCTTGAGATTGGTGGCTATGGTATTCATATACCATTTCATACTACGTGGGAACACGAAAAAGTGGATGTGATTATCGATGATCCTAAGTTCAGGCAGGCAGACCATGTAAGCGAAATCTTACAATATTTGTGATAGATCCTGTATTATTTTTTGATATAATTTCCATTTTTATTTTCAAAAACTTTAAAACCTTTGATCTTTATATCATTTATACCAATATCATTGAGATATCTATATCCTATCAAATTATAGTAAAATCTGGCTTCGATGTAATATGGTTCATTATAAATTACTATTGAATCACTTGGAGTATTAAGTGATGCTCGTAGCTTTTCCATCTCAATCCTATAGGCAGGTTTTGTTAGTCTTTGTTTATGTGGTTTTATCCTCTCAATGCTATATCTAATTGCAGCAATAAAAAACAATGCTTGTATAAATATAGCAAATTTTCTGAATTTATGATGGAATGATATTTTACTTAAATATTGAATGAATAGGGAAATTGAAATAAAAAATGGGGTTGCAGACATTATTATATAAACTTCCCTTTTTGTAGAAGAAATAGAAAGTAAAACTAGCGGAATAAGTATCCATGCTATCAAAAGAAATCGTTCCTTTGTAATTCTTTGGAATGATTTTATAAATAAAAAAAGTAAAGGAAGATTTATTAATTCGTTAATATTAATTCGTATCGTTTTTAGATAATAATACCATGGGCCAGAATGTTGTTGAACTACATTAGCAATAGGATTAAATATTCCACGTAAAATCATTTCTGCTTCTGTTGGGAACTTAAAGTTAATCCAAAACAACCAAGGTAAAATAACAATTAAAAATGTAGTACAGGATATAACTATCAATTTAAAAATATCGA
>JBBRJL010000600.1:0-1687 GCA_038219375.1 Chitinophagales bacterium
AACACCTTTGATAACAAACTCCTCTATAATTATCTACAATGATATTTGCATCAATTTCGGGCTGATCACAATAATAGGAATTACTAGGATTGTTTTGAATATAGTTTGAAACAAATTGCGACTCCCAACCTTGCTCTAAGGCATATTGCCATGTATCGATCTCATCGTTAAGTAACTCGGTATTCCCTTGAAACCACAAAGTTAACACAGTGTTAAACCAAGCTGAACAGTCTGGATTAGTGAACCAATCCCAACTTAAATTCGTTTGCTCTCCAATAACAAAATATGTATCGCCTGTTACAATATTCGCACAAATATAAATCTCACGTTCGACAGTAAAAGGGCAACCTTCGTAAATAATTGTATATGTTCTTGTGAAAGGACCAACACAATTAAATCCAACATTTGGATCTTGACAAACTACAGATGATCTTAATTCATCATGTCCAGATACTTTTTGTAAGCCCATTAATTTTATGGTTTCATTAGCATGTTCTTTGAATTTTGCCATATTAAACTGAGAATCTTTTTTTCCTATTGGATTTAAATTTGACTCACATGAAGATATTATTAAAACAACTGCGATGATAGTTAAAAAAGAAAATAAAAATTTGAAATTTTTCATTTCTAATAAATTTATAAATTTTAATAAAATAAGTTAAAGTCCTTCCATTTCTGAAAAGTGATTTTTCTTTTCTATTAAAATTATGTGAAACCCACAGGATATTCTACGATGCAAGACTGACCATACTGCCTCGAGATATATAATACACGACCATACCATACCATATAGCTGGTAGCTGGTAGCTGGTAGCTGGTAGCTGGTTTGTCTTATGGTTGTCATCGTCACGATACTGTTATTTTTCTGATGTAAAGATACTATCCAATTTTTAACTTGTATAAAATTTACATTATTTTATTCCTTTTATTAAACATCCCACAAATATAAACTATATCTTCTTACCAAAGTACCCAAAATCAGAATTCGGTGACTTTGGGTCAGAATTCGGTAAAATGGCCCAAAGTGTCAAATATAAAAAATAAATAATATCATTTTTTGACTAAAATTGATATCTTCTTGTATTATTTTTTAATATTTGCAGCAGATTTTAACACCTTAGCGCTAAAAACTGATTTTCTGCGTTAAGTTAACTTTATCAAGCAATATATTTATACTTTGGAATCTTATCTAGTTATCATCCCTACTTACAATGAAATCGAAAATATACATTCGATCATAGAAGCTGTGATGAAGCAAGGAGATCTTTTTTCAGTCCTTATCGTAGATGACAATTCTCCCGACGGTACAGGTGACTTGGTAAAAGTATTGCAGGAAAAAAATCCAAGAATTCATTTACTCCAACGCAAAGGGAAACTAGGTCTTGGTACTGCCTATATCGCAGGATTCAAGTATGGGCTTGCAAAAGGATTTGACTACATCTTTGAGATGGATGCTGATTTTAGCCATAACCCTAATGACCTTAACAGATTGCTTCAAGGATGTAAAGAACTCGGGGCTGATATGGCTATAGGTAGCAGATATGTGAAAGGTGGAAATATCAAAAACTGGTCAAAAGACAGAATAGTGCTTTCTTATGGCGCATCACTTTATGTAAGAACCATCACTTGGCTGCCCGTAAATGATCCTACAGCAGGTTTCATATGTTATCATAGAAGGGTACTCGAA
>JBBRJL010000601.1:0-1685 GCA_038219375.1 Chitinophagales bacterium
CCGTCAGATTGTCCCTTAATCTAAATTGATAAGCTGGTTTACGCCCTGCTTTTTTACTAAAATTGATAGACGTGATGCTCGGTGGTATAGTGTCATATGATAAATAAAAACTGCCAAATTCCTTAATCCTTGTCGTCAAATAATCCCCTTCCCACTGACCGCCATAATTTTGTCCACCTTCTCGAATGATAACCGCTTTTGTTTTTAAATTTTCATACAAAGTATCTGCTGTAATTGATATTTTGATAGGTGACTTGATAGGTTCTAATCTATTATGAATTTGGTGGGATATTTGGTTTTTCTTATTTTTACTACTTTTAAGATTGAAATCTATTTTACGAAAAAGACTGTTTTTTTCAAACTCTACGATACAGTTCTCTTCACTTATGATGACTTCATCATCTAGTCCAATAACTCGACCTTTGATTACTTCATCTCTCATAGCAATGCTGTCAGCTCTTTTGACATCAAAAAGTAAGGTAGTCGTATTTTTTTGCCAATCTTGCACTTTTATTTTTATCCTAGATATAGTATCAGGATTGAGATGTATCAACCCACTGCCAGTTTTGTCCAAAAAACCCAATTCGTTTCCCGGATATTTATAACAAAGGGTGTAGGTCTGATTTTGTTCTTTCTTGGCTTTATAGTCAAAAAATGCAATAATATTTCTTGTTTCATCAAATGAAAACTTATCCATTTGAAAATGGTAGGATAAACTGTCATCTACATACATCTCTAAACTATATATCCCATTTTTATTATTTGCACCACTCGTTCTGTCAAACATGGACATGGCCACACCTAGTCTTTCGGAAGGAAATATAATGGGTTCAGGTATCTGAATGACATTATTTACCCTTGCGGGAAGCGGTATTTTTTTATGAAAATCTTTATGAAAATGGTCGTCAAGGCCATGTAGGGCAAGCGAAAGAATACTAGGCGCAACCTTGTCCTCTGTCGCAAAACCAAAAAGCATCGGATTAATAGGTTGTTCTGACTTTGTGTCTCGCACTTCGAAATGTAGGTGTCTACCATAGGAATGGCCTTCATTACCCATGATGCCTATTTTTTGACCTTTTGTAACAGGGAAAATATGTGGCTCTAGATAAAAATCTACTGAAAAAGACTCTGCATCTCGCTGTCTATTTAACACAAATTTTTCTAACTCAGCGTCAAATTTTTCCATATGGGCGTACACTGTCGTATATCCCACATCAGGATGATCGATATAAATGGCTCTACCATAACCTCCTGGACTAATGGCAATTCTAGAAATATATCCTTCTCCTACAGAAAGTATTTTGTCTACTTGTCTCCCGCCCGAAGGTTTGATATCTAAACCTGCATGAAAATGAGAAGACCTGAGTTCGCCAAAATTTCCCGACAATTTATACTTGTATGAAACAGGACTGCCGAAAAATCTGAATACACTGGAAGTGTCGTTGCTAACATTTGTTGTAGCTACTTCAGCATTTTGAGATACAACATCGGCTTGATGCCTCTGGAATATATCTTGTCCGACAGCACTAAAACACAGCAATATTAGGAAAGACCAAACTACACAAACTCTTAATTTCAATGTTGAGACCTATTTTTGTTTAATAATACTTGATAGTTTTTCTTGGAATGTACTTAACGCTTCAGTAGTATTTATTGTTTGGTATTGAATGGCATTTAACAAATTA
>JBBRJL010000602.1:0-1684 GCA_038219375.1 Chitinophagales bacterium
TAAATACGACGTCATATATCGGGTTGGCTATAAGCATGGTATATTTTATTTTCGTTGCCCAAAGATAGCATTATTTTCTAATTATATAAATAGAATGATTCGATTTTTACCTGCGACTTAAATGATAAGAAGTCGAAAGTAACAAATTCATACAAATTGCAAAATGTATCCGTCAGAAATGTACTTAAGCAGATTTAATAAATATTCATATCGGTACAAGTTGCAAACTTGTGCTAGAGATGAAAAAAAAATTGATGCTTTAAATCACAAAAGACACACAACTAGCTCTGTCATATAGCTTTTGTTTGTTTATTAATCTTTGCATTTTATGGCGAAGCCATAGCATCACGGCGACGTATGTGCAACCTACGCCGAAGGGGAGAAAGGCAAAAATTACAAACTTGCGCCAGCAAACGAGGCGATGGTACCGCCTATACCGAGCGATGGTGGTAGTTCTGAGTTTTTGAACTTAGTAGCAAAAGCCCAAATAAAAAAAGGGATAACCCTGCGACTATCCCTTTTTTTCGTTTTATTTTGAATTCTTCTTAAGAATTACTTCTTCTTCTTAGCACTTGGGCCAGCAGCAGATTTAGCTTCAGCGGCAGCGGCAGCTTTCAACGCTCTTGGAATCTCAATAAGCGCTACTGGTGTAGCTGCATTGTTCATGATTTCAACACCTTCAGGTACTATTACTTCTCTTACTCTCAAAGCCTGTCCAAGTTCTAGTTTAGATATATCAGCTTTCAATTCATCTACCAATTTCTCTGGAGTTGTTTTGATTTTTATTTTTCTTAATTGTTGGATCAATTTACCACCAACTTTCACACCTGGTGAAACTCCTTTGAATCTCAATGGAACTTCCACTTTGATCGTAGTATTCTCGATAAGTCTTAGAAAATCGATATGAAGTAACTGATCACTCACTGGGTGAAACTGGGCAAATTTAAGAATTGCTCTATAAGGTTTACCATCAATAGACAATTCAGCAATTTTAAAATCAGGTGTATATATAAGATGTCTTACGGAAGCTGGAGTCACTGTAAAGTGTACTACATCACCACCACCGTACAAAACAGCAGGAACATTACCATTATTTCTATCTATTCTTGTGCCTTTTTTACCAAGCTCAGTCCTTGTATTTCCTTGAATTTCTATTGATACCATATCTAAAAAACTATACGTTAATTATAAAGAGCCGCAAAGATACTATTTGTTTGCATTTCTTGTAATATTTTTAAAAATATTTTTTGTAATTGACCATTTAAATATTGTTACATCGACCAATTATATACCTTTATCTACAAAAAGGGCTGCGATTGACTTATATTCATGTGTATTCCTTATGGCTCTAGCAAAAAGTTTTGCACATGATAGTACCTTGATTTTGTCAGATTGTCCTCTTAAAGGGATACTATCCGTCACTATTATCTCTGTAATCTGCGAATTATTGATATTATCATAAGCTGCTCCTGACAATACAGGATGTGTGAGTATCGCTTTTACACTCTTTGCTCCTTTTTCGATGAGTGCGTCTGCTGCTTTACATAAAGTGCCCGCTGTATCTATGATATCATCGATCAAAATGATATCTCTACCTTGTACATCACCTATAACAGTAATGCTCGCTACTTCATTAGCCACACGTCTTTCCTTGTCACAGATGACTAGATCTCTTTCGAAATAC
>JBBRJL010000603.1:0-1672 GCA_038219375.1 Chitinophagales bacterium
CAGATACAGTTGATAGATTTGGCGAACAATGTCGGCCTGCTCTGGAATGATGAGAAGCTTTCCTGATTTATCCTTACCGTAACCAAGTAGTCGGTTTGTGTTAATCATGGCGTTACCACGTAGATAGTTTTTCTTTATCGACCAAAGAATATTTGTGCGGACAGATTTGCGTTCTTCTTCTGCAATGCCGGCAAGTACGGTCAACATTAATTCACCTTCCGTTTTTAAGGTGTTGATGTTTTGTTCTTCAAAAATAACACCCACACCGAGTCCTTTGAGTTCTCTGACAGTTTGTAGTAACATCAGCACATTCCGGCCAAACCGTGAAACAGATTTTGTATAAATAAACTCAATCTCTCCTGCTCTTGCTATCTTCAGCATTTCCTGAAATCCTGGCCGGATTGCTTTAGCGCCAGAGATGCCAGCGTCAGAAAAAACACCGATGAAAGAAAAGTTCGGAGAATCGGTAAATTTTCGCATATAATAATCAGTCTGATTCTGTAAGGAATTCTGCTGGTTTTCATTGTGGGTGGAGACGCGCACGTAAGCGCAGACTCTTATCAGATGGGGAAGTTGGGGGATCTGATGTCTGTGAGAAATGTCTTTGACAATACGGTCATTCATTATTTTGGCTCCTTTGTTTTTATCGTAGTAATTGCTCTGAAATGACTGTAAGTCAAGGGGATTTGGAATGCGAAGCGTTAATCATAATGATATTCATCTTGCTTTAAAATATTGAACTATTTAAAAGATATAATACACATAAGATCAAAGAAATATTTGGGGATGTTAACAATTGACTATTGTTTCCATCGTGATATCTTGAGTATATATGTGTGAATATATTCTTGGAGGCAAAAATCGTCTGATTTTATGTGGATGCTTTGATCAGACAGGAGCCAGTAGCGTAACCGACAATTTGGTCGGGTTTTTGTGCTTTACATGCATTAATTATATAGAAGTAATAAGAGGAGATTAATAAATTGAAAAGGCAAAAACGTATATTGGAACCTAGACTAGGTAGGTGACAATAATCATTTCAAGCTAATTCAGCAAGTTTCTCTACAACATACTCAAGGGGCCGGAGCAGTTCGATCGCCTTGGATTCGGTTGGTGGAGGAGATGTTACATTTTGGGAAGCTTGTTGCTATTGTGCCGGGTTGAAGACTTCGCCGTTGGATAGCGTATGCCAGATGGCGAGTCAGCATCATTTTGGCAACGTCGATCAAGGCACGTTTGTGGTCTCTGCCCCGTTGTATTTCATCGATTAAAGTAAAAGGTTCGAATTACAGAAACCATGTGTCTTGTTTCGTAACAAATATAGCAGTATTAGAAACCGGAAAATCCTTATCGTGCGATTTTTTTGAATCCTGCATACGCTCCAATAAAAAAGGTTTGACTTGATATTTTTCATTCTATATAAATCGATATACTAATTTCCAAATACATATGGAATTTTGTCATATCATAGATATCCTCTAGTTGATGACTTGGTTGTTTAGTGTTTGCACAAGTAATCAAAGATATTTTACAAGAAATGGTTAAGAAGGACAGTGACAGAATGAAGTGGTGAAAAGGAGAAAAAATGAAAAAAAGATTATTAGCACTTGCACTAGTAATTTCCCTTCTGGTGAACCTTTTGATCAGTGTATCTACAGCAATTGAAACTACG
>JBBRJL010000604.1:0-1652 GCA_038219375.1 Chitinophagales bacterium
GTATATTTTAGAATGGATGCAGAAGAAGGAATGAGATATGGTACGGAAATAGGAAGAGCAGTCAATAGACTAAACTGGAAGAATTAAAATAAATTTCAAATAATATAGAGAGGGCCATTTTTGGCCCTTTTTTGTTTTAAATATTATCAAATAGACATGTCATCAATTATTAAATCACTAATATTACTTATATTTATTTCAGTTTCCTTAAATGCCTGCAAAAGCAAAGGAGAATCGGCCCAAGCACAGGGAGATGTTCAAGAAGTTAAAGAAAACTATGGCACAGGCGAAACGTCACGGGTACTCACACGTATCAACGGTAAGATAGAAGGTAAAATGACCGACTACTATCCTTCAGGTAAACTGATGGGAGAGAGGTTTTTTGAAAATGACAAACAAATAGGCAAAACGACTTTGTATTACGAAGGTGGTAATATAAAAGAAGTACAATACTATGAAAATGGACTCAAAAATGGTGGTGATACTGTGTTTTATGAAAATGGGAAACCAAAGTTTGCTGTGACCTTGAAGGACGAGAAAAAAAATGGCTACCTAAGGAAATGGGACGAAGAAGGTGGCATCATGTATGAAGCAAAATTTGAAATGGATACCTTAGTAGAAGTTGGAGGCGAATCAACAAGAAAGAAATGAAAATAATCCTTCAGATCCATGCTGCCGTTGAAATCATAGGAGGATTTGTCCTACTATTCAACCCTGAGTTTCTGCTTAGCAACGGTAATCCACATCTCCAAGGACTTGTAGTGGCTAAGCTGTATGGGCTAACCGCTTTTTTTATCGGAATCATATCTTACTTGATAAGCAAATCATTTGAGTATAATCAAACTTACAAAAAAATAATACTCAGTGTCATCACTTTTCATTTGTGCCTAGCATTTTATATGTATGGTGTATATCAACAGAATTTGACGCCACACTTAGGGGCATTTGGTACGCATTTGGTATTAGCCATAGCATCGTTATTAATTTACCTTAAGGATTTCCAAAAGTTTGAATCATGATAGAAAGTCAACTTTCTGAATTAATTGATATATTGACTTTCGAAAAGTCGAATGATAATACCTACATAGCCAAAAATCTATTTATAGGAAGTCCAAATGTGTACGGTGGACAGGTACTCGCTCAAGCCATCAGCGTAGCCCACCTTACTATCGCAGACGATAAAGTATTACATTCTATCCACTCATACTTTATCAATCCTGGTGATAATGACGAGGATATCATTTATAAAGTAGAAACTATTAAGGATGGAAAATCATTCAATACTAGAAGGGTAGTTGCGACTCAGAAAGGACGTGATATATTTGTCCTTGTAGCATCGTACCAAAAGCCCGAACTCGGAATAGAACACCAAACTGTCATGCCTAATGTGGCAAGACCAGAATCGTTGACATCGTTTTCGGATTTATTTGCAGAGTTTGCAGAAAAATTTAAAGTAGAGCCACGTGGTATTTTTTCGCCAAAAGGACCATTTATATTTCATCCTGTAGAACATTATGACCCATTTCACCCACGCATTCGTCCGCCTATGAATCATACATGGTTCAAAACAAATGGCGCATTGGGAGACGATACCAAACTCCACCAAACAACATTGGCATACGCATCAGATTTTAACTTGCTGATCACTGCCT
>JBBRJL010000605.1:0-1625 GCA_038219375.1 Chitinophagales bacterium
CCAAATGCTACCATTAATAGTGATGTGGATGGAACAAACGGTCCAAACACCACAGCTACATTTACCCTACTTCCTGGTCAAAATGATTTGACAAGAGATGCGGGTTATTACATTTGTATTCCTATCGGAGATTTAGTGTGGTATGATATCAACAAAAATGATGTTTGGGATACCAACGAAAATGGTATCAACGGTTTAGCTGTAAATCTCTGGAAAAACATTTCTGGCACGTGGGTTATCTGGGATACTAAATATACAGGAATCAAACCAGGAACGCCTTCTGATGATGGATACTTTAATTTCTGTGTAGCTCCAGGACAGTACTATATTGAAGTAATCATGCCACCTTTAGGCTTGGTTAGAGCTCGTCCAAATATTGGTAATAACGAAGAATTTGATAGTGATATTACCAATGCTAATGGTGTAGGTACATCAGCTTCCTTTACGGTGACTTCAGGTCAGAAAAAAAATGATCTAGGAGCTGGATATTATCCAATGGCAGTAGTAGGTAATCTAGTATGGCAAGATGACAACCAAAATGGCATACAAGATGAAGATGAACCTAAGGTAGCGGGTTTAACAGTGCAGGCATTTGACGCAAATTCTAATGTCATGGTAGCAGAAGCTGTCACTGATGGAGAAGGTAAGTACAAACTTGATTATCTAGAGAGAGCGGATATTTATCTCAAATTTGAAGTTCCTTCAGGATATAGTGCCACGACAGCAAGAGCTGCAGACGATGCAGTAGATAGTGATGTTGACCATACTTACGGCCTTAATACGACAAGAATGTTTGCCATGCGTTCAGGGATGATCAATGAAAATGTTGATCTTGGTATTGCATTCGGAGTGTTGCCAGTTGAATGGCTAGACGTGAATGCTATTCGAGTCAACAACATACATCAAGTCACTTGGAGCACAGCTAAAGAAGTCAATGTAGATTATTATGTAGTGGAGCGTAAGTATGCCAACGAAAATGTGTTTACACAGATTCCTGGTAAAGTAATCGCAAAAGGCAATACTAATAACACTAGCAAATACAATCTGGTCGATAATGATGTAGCGTTAACAGGGCTATATATCTATCGAGTGAAGCAAGTTGATTTTGATGGTAAGTTTACTTATAGCAAATTGGTAAGTGTTCAGCACAAAGGCGAAAATGAGATGTCTCTCTATCCAAACCCAACTAAGGGAGAGAGTAGTCTTGACATAACGCTTTCTTCAGATGCAAAAGTAAGTATTGAGATTTATGACAATTCTTCTAAATTGGTAAGAGTCATCACTAATGAGGCTTACCAAGCAGAAGGTCATAAGGCATATCTAATAAATTTAAATGATATACTTGCAGGTGTGTACAATTTAAAAGTTACTATTGATGGTGTTGTCACACAAAAGAAAATAATCAAAATTGAATAAGTTTTGATTATATAGATACCCAAAAAGAGAGCCTCATAGCAATGTGAGGTTCTCTTTTTTATTTATACCCACAATACTTTTCCTTAATAGCTACGCTCAATCAACTAGATGACATCAAATTAACCCCTTAATTCTAATCACCGAAAATAGCGGAATTAACTGGTCCAAAATAAGACCCAAGCAGTTTTAACAATAAGAATATTCAAAAG
>JBBRJL010000606.1:0-1620 GCA_038219375.1 Chitinophagales bacterium
GTTTGTTAATTCTGATAAGGTTCAGTATTCATTTTGGAGTGTACGTTTCGGCGCCAGACCAAAAAATCTAGGATGGAGAATAGATTATTTTTTGGTCGACGAAAGGATGAATAGCGACATAATAGATGCCTTTATACTTGATCAAGAAATGGGGTCAGATCATTGTCCGATTGGACTATTGTTGGGATAATATAAATAAAAGCAGTCAATAAAAGGTATCAGTTTTTCCTAGACTTTTAAGCTTTTACGTAATTATTATATTGTGGGGAGTTACTACATTGTCCAGTATTTTAGAGTCAACAATGCCCTAAACTACATTTTTTCAAAGGAATAAAAGCGATTTGTTGCACTTTTTCAAATGAATAAGTGCTTAGCTTGGCATTAAATGTAAACTAAAAGGGCTATCTTTGTCATATTTATTGGTAAACTTCTATAATTTATGCATCGATTAATAATAAAGGATTTAGAAAAATGGAAGTCATCAAATGACCGCAAGCCATTGATCATTCAGGGTGCTAGACAGGTAGGAAAGACTTGGATAATGAAAGAATTTGGGAATGCCAATTTCAAACAAGTTGCCTATATCAATTTTGAAAGTAGTGTTCGATTGCAATCCATTTTTAATGATGATTTTGAGATTGAAAGGATATTATTAGTTTTTGAAATAGAAACAGGCATTACTATAAATCCAGCAACCACTTTGATCATTTTGGATGAGATACAAGAAGCTGAAAAAGGGTTGACAGCATTAAAATATTTTTGTGAAAATGCTCCAGAATATTTCGTAGTAGCCGCAGGTTCTTTATTAGGAGTTTCATTGCAAAAAAACAAAACATTTCCCGTCGGCAAGGTTGAGTTACTAAATTTATATCCATTAAGTTTTGAGGAGTTTTTGATAAATGTCAATGAATCGGGATTAGTACAAGCGTTAGCTGAAAAAAAATGGAATGTAGTAGAGCCATTTCACGAAAAGCTAATACAATATCTACGGTTGTATTATTATGTAGGAGGTATGCCAGATGCTGTCAAGACGTACATTGAGACAAAGGACATCAAACGAATTAGAACCATTCAAGAGAATATCCTTATTGGCTATGAAAATGATTTTGCAAAATATGCACCGATAGAAATCGTTCCAAAAATCAGGATGGTTTGGCAGTCAATTATTGGACAATTAGCTAAAGAAAACAAAAAATTCGTGTATGGGCATTTAAAAAATGGCGCGCGTGCCAAAGAGTTCGAGTCAGCTATTAATTGGCTCGTAAGCGCTGGACTTCTTATAAAGTGTTTGAAAGTGTCTAAACCGACTATGCCATTAAAATCCTATGCAGATTACGATGCTTTCAAATTATATTTATTGGATGTAGGTCTATTAAATGCAATGGCAAATGTGGATGTACAAATTTTACTAAATAAAAATCAAATTTTGGTGGAGTATAAGGGTGCTATGACGGAGCAATTTGTATGTCAAGAGTTATTTACTAAACACGATATTTTTTACTGGACGGCACAGAATGCTACAGCCGAGGTAGATTTTGTTATCCAGAAAGAAAATGACATTATTCCAATAGAAGTCAAAGCGGAAGAAAACTTGAAATCAAAAAGTTTAAAAGTGTTTGT
>JBBRJL010000607.1:0-1611 GCA_038219375.1 Chitinophagales bacterium
TAGTAGTATCTGAATTTCCAGTAAAAACCGAGCTCATTCGGCCTGCCGTCCAAATATTTCTATTAAACTTATTACCCAGTATTATAACTGTAGCTGTATCGCTTATTAAGCGCTTAAAAACTGCGTTATTCCCATGCCACCAATCATTATGGTAAACAATTAAAGGATCGGGAGGTTTATTAAATAAATGCCACCCTAAACCATAATTTTTATACCCTTTTGTTTCATTGCTTAGTGGCTCATAACTCAAAGCAAGCGTTTCTTCGCTAATAAAAGTACCTAAGTATAAGGCTCTATCCCAAAGTAATAAATCTCTAACTGTACTATAAATATTTTTATCTCCATAAATACAATCCAACTTTTCTATTGGGAAAGTAGCATTGTTGTAATTATAAGAAGGAATATAATTTGCTGTGTCCTTGATGCTAAATACATAGGTATTCATTAACCCTAAAGGTGTGAATACACTATCTTTCATATATTTCGGATAAGTTTGTCCCGTAATTTTCTCTATAACCAATGCCAGTAGTGCAAAGTTTGTATTACAATAGCTGAAACGCCTATTTGGAGTAGATTCCAAAGCTGGCTTCAGCTCAACTAAATACCTTAATACATCATAATTACTACTCATTCCTGTTAAAGAAATTGGATCTTTTACATATACCGTATATTTTATCCATTTGCCTTTTCTATTCTTTTTACGAGAAGTATACGAACGAGTACCAGCCATAAAATGTTCATATTTAGGGAGGCCACTTCTGTGAGACAGTAAATTTTTAATGGTCATTGTGTAAGGAAAGCCATTTAAATATTTAGAAACTTGATCATCCAACTTTAATTTTTGTTGCTCCAACAACCTGAGAATAGTCATTGAAGTAAAAGTTTTAGATATAGAAGCCACATGAAAAGTGGAATTGGCAGTAATTGGCTCTTTTGTTTTTAGATTAATGAATCCTCGATAGTCTTCAAAAACAATTTCACCATTTTTTGCCAATAATATAGCTCCATTAAAGCCGGTTTTAACCAAAAGCTTCTCGTATAATGGTTCTATTAAATTGGCATAATATTCTTTTGATTTACTAGAAGTAGAGGAAAAATGTACATTTTCTATGGATTGCTTTGCTGTTTTATTCGAATCTGGAGCGTTTGATCCGCTACAGGCCATTAATAAAAAAGAAAGTACCGGAATAATCATCTTTTGAGGCATTAGGATTACGTTGATACGAAAACACAAATATAACTTTGATTATTCATTAGTCAACTTAAGTGGAAAACTATCCAACTGATGTGAAAACAATAAACATTTATTTTGCAGTTATGAGTACCAATGCAACCACCAGTTATCCTAAAGAACGCATCAATATCCTTTTTTTAGAAAATATCAGCGATAGAGCTGTTCAACAGTTTAAACAGAATGGTTATATCAATGTAAAAAAAATAACGGGAGCACTTAGTGAAGATGAGCTAATAAAAGCGGTTAAAGATGTTCATTTGATAGGTATCCGATCAAAAACTTTAATCACTAAAAAAGTATTAGACGCTGCTCCAAAATTGCAAGCAATTGGTTGTTTTTGTATTGGTGTAAATCAAGTTGATTTAAAAGCTGCAACT
>JBBRJL010000608.1:0-1604 GCA_038219375.1 Chitinophagales bacterium
AGCTATCTCTCATCTTTTTTGGGTGGAAAATGAATCCATATTTCGATATATCGGAATAGCATTGGTGTTCTTTTCCATTACCATTGTATTTGAAATATTCCGTTTAAGGCCTTTTTTAATCAAATGGATCATCATACAAGATATTTTATGGGTATTGGGCAGTATGTTTTTGATTGTTTTTAAACCCTTTACGATAAGTCAAAGTGGTTATGGCATAATTTTTATAATTGCATTAATTGTCCTATTCATGGCTATAAATCAGTATAGATCACTCATTGCACATCCATCTAAAAATTAAATCATAATCATGAAAACACGAAGATTTCTAAAAGTAATTATTCCAGTATTAGCGATATTAGTGCTATTTTTAACCTGTAAGACAAGTGACCTTCGCACTGAGACTATTAAAAATGAAGGAATAAATGCAGATAATCAGCAAAAAGCAAAAATAATTGTAGGAGAAGCATTAATGAAAATGAATGCCAAAAAATGGCTTGAACATGAAACATACGAAGTAATTGGAAGCGATTACTGGTACCCTCTATTATTTATGAATTTTAGTCCATGGCCTGCTAAAAATGGAGCAAAGATTCGACATACATTTGCGACTAATACCTTTGATAGTAAGATACAATGGCTTGATGGTAAACTAATGGGTGAAGTTATGGGTATTCAGAGCTGGCAGCTCTATCGTAAAGAGATTAAAGGAGATTATTCCAAAATTAAAAAAGACTCTAAAATAAGTTTTATCCTACCTACTATACACTACTTCAATGAACTCCTGATCAGATTATCTAATGCTCAGATAGTGGTTTATGCTGGGGAAGAAAAGATTGGCGATGACGTTTTTGACTTGATTTTTTGCACGTGGGACTCGCCAAAACCTAATAAACACGATCAATATTTGATGTATATTAACCAAAAAAATAAACGCTTAGAACGAGTAAGTTACACCATTAGAGACAATTATATGTGGACACCTAAAAGCTTTTATGGTACTGCAGTATATTCTGATTTCAAGGAAGTAGATGACATAACCATACCATTCAAAATGGAAGTTTTTCCATTTGGGCAAACAAAGAAGATGAAAGTGCATACTTATACAATTGAATCTATCATATTTGATCCAATATTTATTGAAGCGTTATATCCATTTGAGGGAGTTAAAAAGTTAGGAGATAGTAAATAACGCCTTTATTCCAAAACAAAGTGTTGCCCTGAAAAATTTCTAAAATTGACTTATGTTAACTGATATTTCATTTAGAAGAGCGAAATTTGCATCATAATTTATTTCAAAACCACTTACTCGGACTATATGACAAATGGAAGTGAAGTTTAATAGTGTGCAAATATAAAATATATGCTAAACCTTGTGGGTTACATCAACATAATAATCGCAATGGGCCACATTGTCGGGCTATTTTGGGCTGATGAAATGTTTGAAGTCACAGGAATCGGTAAAGAAATGACAGAACTTGCTCAAACACACACTTCGTTACCTTACTTACTTACAATTTTTGTAGCAATTGTATTTTTCATTTTTGGTCTTTATGGACTTTCAGTAGCAAAAATAATTAGAAAATTACCATTTCAGAAAACGGTGA
>JBBRJL010000609.1:0-1602 GCA_038219375.1 Chitinophagales bacterium
CTACATTACAATCAACTGAATATGAGGTATTCAATTCTGCTGGAGTATTAATAACAAAAGGTCGATTTACAGTTGATGTGTTTAACGTACCTTTAATAGGTAATGCTGGCCTTTATATCGTCCGAGTAAATATGCAAAATGGTCAATATAAATATATCAAAGTTGTTAAAATTTGATACATAGAGTGATGTAAGTATTTAGGAGAGGATAGAGATTTTGATCTATCCTCTCTATTTTATTATTTATACATTTATGAATAAGTAAATTATGGGTTTTTTTAATAGTAATTTCGTAAGAAATCAACATATATTATTTTTCCTGATCTTTACAATGGTTTTACCTATTGTAACCTTTTCTCAACAATTTTCATATCAACAAAAAATCACTTCTGATAACAGACAAATGTTCTCTCTTTTCGGATTTTCAACCACATTTCATAAAAATTATTTATTGATAGGTTCGCCACTTTTTGAAGGCACAGGCTATCTTTATAAAAAAAACCTTAATATTTGGGAACTTGTCCAAACGATTACGCCATCAGACCCCACTGGTAGTAAATTTTTTGGTATATCAGTATATATGAACGACTCAATGATAATCATTGGGGCTGCTGGTGATGATATAGGAAGAGGAGCAGCATATATTTATGAAAGGGATTTAGGTGGAATCTGGGTTGAAAAACAGAAACTTATTCCACCTGTAATTATTAGAGATTCTGAAAATTTTGGTACGTCGGTAACAATCTTTAAGGATAGACTAATTATAGGCGCCCCTAGAGACAATCACGATGCATTAGAATTAAACTCAATAAGCGAAGCTGGATCAGCCTATGTTTTTGAGCGTGACTTTACGGGAACTTGGGTTTATAGTAACCAAAAATTAGTTGCTTCAGTAAGATCACAGGATGATTTTTTTGGAAATTGCGTTGTTTGTACTAAGGACAATATCTTTATAGGTTCATTTAGAAACGATTTCAATATCAACGAAAACAATTTTATTAATGATGCAGGAGCAGTTTATGTATTTGACATTGATGCAATGGGTAAATTTTTTCTTAAACAAAAAATAGTATCATCAAATAGAATTGTAAATGGACTTTTTGGACTTCGAATTGCAACATCTAAAGACATTTTATTAATTGGAGAGAGTGGAGAAGGACTTTTTCCTGATACTACACCACATGCTGGGGCAGTATTTGAATATAAACAAAACATTAATTCTGGGTTATGGGAAATGAAGCAAAAGCTTTCACCACTAGACGGTAGAAATTCAGATTTATTTGGTTTCAGAGTTGCTATTCACGGTGACTATATTGTGGTTGGTGCCAATAATCAAGATTATAATGAATTAAATAATGATCTACTATCAAATGCAGGTGCTATTTATGTTTTCAAGCAAAATGCTTCAAATGTGTGGGAACAAGTCCAAAAAATAGTAGCACCAGATCGGGCAAGTGGTGACAATTTTGGTGCTGCCATATCGAATTGGGAAAGTACTATTGTTGTAGGTGCAAGATATGAAGACGAAGACGAGAACGGACAAAACACGATCACCGACGCAGGATCAGCCTACATCTTTGATGCTTGCCCAGCATCTCTTGCC
>JBBRJL010000610.1:0-1597 GCA_038219375.1 Chitinophagales bacterium
AATGTATCTATTTGGCTGATCAAAAAGATGAGTAATCCATAAAAAAATTTCATATTATTATTTTGACTTTTTTGTTTTGTTATAAAAATGTTTTTCTCAATCTTTCAGTAACCAATAAAATCCAAAACGCAACTTAGAGTCAAATTGGGGATGATCGACTGCGTCAAAGTTGATATCGTTTCTGAACCTTTGACTGAAGTTTTCCAACATAATAACAGCTCTGAATGATGATACTCTTGCTATAAGGTACAAGTTGGCAGCTGGAAAAAATGGTAAGTTTGTTTCTGTTCTTACGTATTCTCCATAGATGGGATGATAAACGCCACCTTTGAAATCATCAACCAATCTTACATCAAGTCCTATATTAAGTTCCATTACCTTTTTGAATGCACTACCTGCATAATAAAGTTGATGTGTAGAATAATATGAAGGAAGAGGATACAAATTATTGCTAAATATCTGATAATGTAGCTGGTTATCCAAGTGTATCTTCCAAATTCTGAAATTCTGTTTTACCCTAAAATAGGTGTTGGACAAAACGCCACTAAATTGTTCAGGTAGAAACTGAGGATTCCAAAATACAGGATTATTGACAATATTCTGAGCAAAACCAGCTTGGAATCTTAATTTTGGTATGTCCAAGTCTGCATGAAGAATGGTACCAAATGATGGACTAAAGTCATTTGAAAAAATGTTTTGATCGTTTATTACCAATATGTTTGCATTTAGAGACTGCTCGCTTCTGAATAGTCGAATACCACTGCTCAAAACCGCAAACTTAGAGACGTTGATATCTATTTTGCCACTTACATCAAAATTTCCTGCATTATTGAGTAATCCCAATTTTGCCGAAGTATTCATTTCTAATCCTTTGGAAATAGGTATTTTGCCATCAAATCTAAGCGTTAAGTCTGTTCTAGATGTTGGAATATTCCCATTGGTAATATCAAAATAATCGAAGGTAAGTCCTATTCGCCCTTGAATACCGGCAATACGTTCGCCATTGATAAAAAACGAATTTCTTATCTGATTGACCGCTACATATCTCCTGATACCTCTGGCATCGATGGCTAGATTGCCATAAAATGTACTATCACTATTGGTGTTTAACAAATTATCGCTAAATCGATAGTAAGATGGTTTGTACTCGAGATCATTACGAAGATATAAACGCCATGTTTTACTTTTGGCATTATTTAGTTTTAGATACTGCACAAAAGCTAAGGTTCTTTCTTGCTGTCTAGTTCTCGCATTGTCAAGTTTGGTGACTATACTGGCACGAAATTCATTTTCCGATAAATCTTTCAATTCCAAGATGCCACCACTGTTGACCTCTTCATTGGCATTTTGTAGGAAGATCAGAAAAGCATTGTATTTGTCTGACTTGCTTCTGTATCTGAAACCGATGCCAAAATTAGTAGATTTTGTAGCTTGATTATTATAAATTCCTGTTTGGCTGATTCTATTATAATTGAGACTTACAGATAGTCCATCACTAAAGTTACGTGAAAATTCAGACCCCACATGCAGATTTTGTTGATTAGCAAGTTGCGTAAAGCTTAACTCAGTTAGTGGTCTATTCTGCTCGTAAAATTTA
>JBBRJL010000611.1:0-1592 GCA_038219375.1 Chitinophagales bacterium
ACCACCAAAAACTAAAATCTGCATTAACTTTGACACCTTTCCAATTTGGGCCATTTTGGCAATTAGTCAATTTACCGCCATTTAATATCAGCTTTCCTCCCATCTCTACCACGATTTCATTCGACATTTGAATTGTTGCTCCTACATCAATGGTTAGGGTCGCATTTGGTTTGATGGTTATGCTTCGATAAGTTTTATTCTGATTTATTGTCATATTGGATATAACTATCAAATCTTCGCAACTACAATTACCAGTTAAACCCGTATATTTTACTTCAGGCAGCATTGTCATCAATATTCTAGCTCTTTGCCCTATTGTCAAATGAGTCCTACATGTATGCCTATAATATGACATAATGTTATTGGTATGAGGGTTAAAAGTTCCTGAAACACATAGAGGATCATTATTAAAAATACAAGTTGCCGTAGCACTACCTATTGGGTCAGTAGGCGTGTCAGAAACAAAGTCACCTGTTGATGCATTACCACCAACAATTGGATTACCTTGACAGTCAGAACCGCTTTCAGCGCATGTGCCGTGGTGAGTGTGAAACAACCCTAAACAATGTCCCATTTCGTGAGCTATTGTTGATGAAAGCGCTGTAGGTGTACCATCTGATCTTTTGCCACCTACAAGATATTCGTCGCCAGGAATATTGGATGCAACTCCAATAAATGATGTATTTTCACCTTTCACGTGAATGTCAATTCCATCAGTGTGGCGTGAAGGATCAAAAAAATCACATTGATCATTCGAAGCATGTAAGGCTGAGTTATTTATAAACTGAGTTTCACAACGTGAATAGTAAAAAGATATCCCAGTTCCCGAATAATAATTGGTCAAAGTTTCAAAAATAGATTGAATTCCTGCTTCCGAAACACCTCCTGTTCCATTGTTATTAGCATACGATAAGAAATAAACTTTTACAACGACTGATCCTCCACCTTCAAAATTTGAAGGTATTCCATAGTTTTGGGCCATTGATGCGTTGAAACCAATTCCACTGCATTGCTCATCTTGGCTATATACATGGAAGCCAATGAAAAACATATATAAAATAAATAAACTCTTTTTCATTCTTTTAAAATTTAATTGTAAGTAAAATAGAAATTAAGAAAAATAATAAAATAATCTTGCTTCAGACATCAAAAAATGACATCAAAATACCATTCCAAATTCTCTACACAATTCAAAAAAGAAATACTACCTTTGTCTCTCCGAGTTGATCGGTCGGGAGCTTACTCCATTTTTTGCGAAATGGGCCAAAGTAGGCTCTTTTTTATTTTGTATGGTTGTGGAATATAAAAATAAAAATTGTTACAAGGCACTGTCTCCTGAGACAGATCTTCCTTTGGGTTTTTGTTTTGATTTACTTTTTTGCTTCTCTATATTTTAATGGTTAATAAATCTTTTTTATACGTGTACCTGTTGAGAACATTTGTTTATTACTATAGCACTGCCATACACTTTTGTAAAGGCATATATTTATTAATTCAAATACTGCATGTACGACACACAGATCTTGAATCTTTTAAATGACATCATGCTTATCAGAAAAGACTGTTTCTAGATGTTGTGATACTGACTTTCT
>JBBRJL010000612.1:0-1588 GCA_038219375.1 Chitinophagales bacterium
TCTATATCTTGGACGATAAATGGTCTCTTGATACTATCCAAAATATTATATCAGGTCACGGAAACCATTATGATTTCACTCGGGAGATATTACAAACAGGCGTCCTAAATATTGCCTTAGATAGTGTGGCATTGTTTGAAACCAATACGAAATTAAAGCCAAAAGGATCAGCGCGTATGGCTGCCATGGCTATTTTGACATCGATGGATCTAGCTTTGGGCATTATTTGTCTGACAGTACCAAAGGCCTGTTTTGGATCTTGTCCGACTTTTTACCTAGACCAAAATTCAGGTGAAAGATTAGCAGATGCCGAAGCCTTCTCAAATGCCATATCCCCATCTTTGGAATATGGTGATATTGATGACCTCATGTATGCGATCGGAGGGGATACGATACTTGGCATTACAATGAAAAACGAGGCACTAGAGACCCACATTGTAAAAAAAGCGAATCTATCTATCATAAGAAAAAACAAAGGTCAGGAAGTATTCCTATCACCTGATGATAAATATTACATTACATCGGGTGCTAACCGATTGGTCGGCGCAACGGGCCCTGAAGGCGACATTTCTTCATCCCTAATGGCACTCGACGGTATAGAACGAACTAGTCTGGCAGATGCAAATTCACTGGTAACTGACGAAGAGATCTTTTTTGAATTTGAAAATTTAAATTTACAAGCTGATAAAGGAATAAAACTATCTTTCCGCCAAACTATGATGACTACCTACTGTCTATACAGTGCTATCGGATATATGGGTGATGAAGTTGGTGATATATTTGCAAAGTTGGAGACTGAAAAAGAATCTGTAGAAAAGATGAATAGTATTTTTTACAATGCCTTAGGAGGTATCAAAATCTATGTCCAAGAAGATGATTTGTCTTGGAAATACCAAGGCGAAATGTATGAGACTGGACCAATTGCATTCAACCATGAAATACTGCCCCTTAAAAATTTAAAAACTAAGCATAAAATCAAGGTAAAATTAGCAATGAACAAAGGTTTGTGGAGATTAGATGATGTATCCCTTCTCAATATTGTACAAGAAGCCAAACCAATGTCGGTACTACCCTATTCTCTCAAAAAAAACAAAAAGATAGATACAAAATCATTAGATAAAATTACATCAAATAATAATGAATACATTGTGTCGATGCCAGGAGATGAGTACTATTTTTCATATTTAATTCCAAGTTGTAAACATTATGAGAAGTATCAGGTATTTTTAGATACTCGAGGGTATTACATAGAATGGATGAGGGATTCATGGTTGAAAGAAAAAAACCTTTATGCACTAAAAAAAATGATGGACAACCCAAAAGCATGGTTAAACGAAGAGACTTCAAACTACAAAATTTATGAAGCGAAAATGGAAAAACAATTCTGGGATTCTAAATGGACACAAAACAATAAATCATATGAATCATTATAAAAAAGTAATACAAAACTTCGGTAAATACCTTATGATATTTGTTTTATGTAGTCTTGTATCATGCTCAAGTAATTTTCCAATAATAAAAAATACAGATAATTATCATCAATCTCCATACGGAGCGTATATAGAGCTTAGGATTCAAGGTATTCAGG
>JBBRJL010000613.1:0-1579 GCA_038219375.1 Chitinophagales bacterium
TCCCGCTAAGATACGATATCTCAAGGCTTCTAGCCTGACTCACAGTGTCATTATGTTCTTTATTCATCCTTAGTAATCACTCAGGCATGGATGCCCGATGATACTGCATCGTAGCGGGGACGCTACGACGAACAAAGAATAAGGCAAACTCTTTTTTTTTCTTGCAATCAAAGATTACAAGGCCAATAGGAAGCGGTAGTCATGGAACTTATTGGACTGTTATGTATGTACTATTGGTATGATAAGGTCAAGGATTCTAAACTTGCGCTAATGAAGGAAAATGTCGTAGTAAAGTATTTTATTCACTTTTTTTAGAAATAATTGCCCTTAAATTTGGAAGAAAGATTGCTTAGAAATATTTTTACGTTGGATTGGAACCTTAATAATATGTCAGCGCGCTAAATTCTAAACGAAAGCACATGAAAAACATCATATTCACGCTCTTTTGCATGACAATAATAAATTACCAAGGTGATGCTCAATTTAAAAATATTGGTGGTGATGGTAAAGCTATTGTCTCAGATATTATTGTAAACGGAGATACCATATACACATCGTGTCATACGAGTCTTCATAAAAGCTACGATGGAGGACAGACATGGGAAATAATACCTGGAAGTCAAACTTTAGGTGATATTGAAGCTTTCCACATAAGTGGCGATATCATTATTGCAATAAATGTAGCTAAAGAAACAGATGATAGGAATATGACGATTCATACATCCAAAGACGGTGGTTTACATTGGGTAAAAAAAGATATCTTTAGGTATTATACATTTTATGGTATATATGATAACGAACTTAGCATCACCATTCATCAAGATATCATCACCATATCCACCTATGATGAGATATTTATTAGCAAAGATTTTGGAGAAACTTTTGGTTTTTTTAACAATAAAGATTTATACCATTTTAGAAGTGATTATATTTATTACCAAAATGGATATCATTATGTCATTGAGCATAAAAAGGTAACAAGAACTAATGATTTTATAACGTTTACAGATGTATATGTTTCAGCCTCAGGAAATATTTCAGGTTTTTTCAAGAATAGTAATACCATATATATTTACGATAGTGGCGCACTTCAGTTAGCAGGTGATATTTTTGAAGAAATAGACATTGATCCTGCATTGTTTGAAAATTATAAAGCTTACAGTTTTGATGAAGATTTTATATATACTTACGAAATGACTGACCATGAAGTACATATGTATGATAATGAATTTAACTATATTCAAAAATATGACTTTTCAAACCTATTTGAACATGATTCAGAATATAATAAGTTTTCCCTTTATGGAGGATTCATTTATTATTTTAACAGCACGAAATTTGGATGTTACAAAAAACAAATTGCCCCAATTAGTTCTTCTGCTGTAGAAATAGCCGGAAATATCAACGGTGCAAAAGGCGAATATGTAATGGTGGACAATAGCCTATGGCAAATAGCCTCCCGATTATCGTATTACAATAAGGCAACTGAACAATGGAAACCTGCAAATATCAAATATGGTGACAATGATTATGCCGTCGTGGATCAAAATGCCATCATCATTACGCAACCTGTAAGTAT
>JBBRJL010000614.1:0-1568 GCA_038219375.1 Chitinophagales bacterium
TCGTAAAGACTGGTGCGGCATTTTCATTTGAGTATTGGATCAAAGACCACCTTGGCAATGTACGTGTCTCTTTTACGGATGATAACAATAATGGGCTGATCGCTGGCGCAGAGATCAGCATCATAGATACGCTAAGACTGCCCAATACATGTGGCCCATGTACATGTATCAGATTAAAAGTTTGAGTCTTCAGATTATATTAGAATTTGGAAATATTGCAGAGATAAACAATTATGTATATTAACAAAAAACCAAGACTTTGAACATCTTTCCAATTATTATGGACATATTCCCAAAGTTGTAAAATTGACGTACGGTAACATCAAAACTTCAGACTTGAAAATAATCATCATAAAATACAAGCAAAATATCTAAGATTTTTTGGAAGATAAAAAATTCGTCTCTTTTAACAATATTAGATATCAGCAATGAAATTGAAACTTGAGCAATTAAATAATATTTTTAGATCATCGCACCAGCTTATTTTTTTCATTAACCAAAATAGAGAATGAAACCATATATTTTTGTGAGATAAAATAAAAACGAAATGAATAGAATAGATTTTTTGAAAAAAATTGTGGGTGTCGGCTTCCTTGGTATGATCGGAAAACAAACTAATAAATGTCAAATTACAAACACATATGATGCTACTGAAATTTATCGTTCATATGTACGAGGACTCATTTATTCCCCAGGAAAAGTCTTAATAAAGAACCTAATCAAAGACACCCCAATAAATATGATACGTGAACCTAAAAACGAATACGATGACTTTGCCATTGCATTGTATGTCCAAAATCAAAAAATAGGATACGTCCCAGCAGAAGACAATATAATACTTAGTAATTTACTACATGCCAAACATGGGCGCTATACCGCAGAAATAACCGCAATAAACCACGATGCACCACATTGGGAGCAAGTCGAATTCAGGATAATGAGTCATCAATCTATTCTGACTTAAAATCCTAAAATAATTATTGAACCATTTACCAAAATAGAGAAATATAATTCCTTACTTTGCAGACATAAACAACATTGAATCAAAAATGAGATTAAAGATCATATTAGCACATAAGGCTGAAATCATTGTACCTTGGGATTATCAGTATGCTATCCAACAATGGATATACCAAACGATATCAAGAGCAGACGATGCATTGGCTACTATGCTGCACGATCAAGGTTATACATATGAAGGTAAATCGTTTAAGCTATTTTCTTTTGGACCATGGCATAGTTTTCCATTCAGGGCTATACCGAATGAAGGGATTAAATTTAAGTCACCTAATTCTGAGATAGAAGTATCTTTTGTATTACCATCTGTATTATCTTCTTTTGTATCAGGACTATTTCAAGACCAGCAACATACCTTCTATTATAAAGGCGGAATCATTATACCAGTCACTACCCAAAAAATAGAAATCCTCCATGAACCACTTTTTATAGATGGGCCACAGACCTACACTATAAAAACAGGAGCGAGAATATCCATAAAAGTCGAAGGCATAGACAATCCACAATACATCGGACCTGACCACCCTGAGTACCACCAAAGATTTGTCGCT
>JBBRJL010000615.1:0-1560 GCA_038219375.1 Chitinophagales bacterium
GAGGGAAGAAAACATTACTTTATCATTCGGTTCCCACAGAGAGCAGGCGCATTAAGGGATTTTCTCAACTTATTGGGACCTGAAGATGATATTGCCCATTTTGCATATACCAAAAAAACCAACAGAGATACCGGTCCTGCACTTGTAGGTATAGAGTTAAAATCTTCAGATGATTATCTATCCTTGGTCGATAGAATGACCAAAGCAGGAATCAATTACGAACATTTGAATAATAATCCGATGTTGTTTGAGATGTTGGTATAAATAATAAACGACTCCATCATGGAGTCGTTTATTTATCAAATTACTAGGCTTTAGTTTCATCAATTTTAGGTGGCTTCATTCTTTTTGCATCTTTGAGCGCCTTGTCTATTATGAATTCCAACTGACCATTGACACTACGAAATTCATCCGCAGCCCATTTTTCGAGTGCTTCATATGTTTTGGCGTTGAGCCTGAGGACGAATGATTTTTTTTCGCTCATATATTAATGGTGTAAAGTACCTGCGTTGACTACTGGAGAAGCTGCTTTATCTGAACAAAGTACTACTAGTAGATTGCTGACCATGGCTGCCTTCCTTTCTTCATCCAAATGTACGATACCTTTTTTATTTAATGCTTCTAGAGCCATTTCTACCATTCCTACTGCGCCCTCAACAATCTTGCTTCTTGCAGCAACTACAGCTGACGCTTGCTGACGTTGTAACATTGCACTAGCTATTTCTTGCGCATAGGCAAGGTGGCTTATCCTCGCTTCTATTACTTCTATACCCGCTAAGTCAAGCCTTTCAGAGATTTCACTTTCGAGCATTTCATTGATTTCTGTAGAGCTAGATCGCAGGGTTATTTCAGCTGTTTCATCTTCAAAATTATCATAAGAATAAGCCATTGCCATTTTGCGCAAAGCCGATTCACTTTGAATAGTCACAAATTCTTGATAGTTTTCTACATCAAAAGCGGCCCGGAAAGTATCTCTCACTTTCCATACGACTACAGCTGCTATCATGATAGGATTACCTTGTTTGTCATTAACTTTGAGTTGAGTAGTTTCTTGATTGTGTGCTCTGAGAGAAATGTTTTTCTTTAGAAAAAATGGATTTGCCCAAAAAAATCCTGACCCTTTTACCGTCCCGACATAGTCACCAAATAATGTAAGAACTCTAGCACTATTAGGTTGGATAGCCATAAATCCTGATAAAAGGAAGAATCCAACTAATGCCCCGAAAATTCCATAACCAATGTGTATCCAATGGAATGGAAAGTTTAGGAAAGAAAAAGTCAGGATGACCAAACTTACTAGGAGGATAAGATATCCTGAAAAAGGTTGAATTGTTTTTTCTGTTTTCATTTTTATTTTGATTTAAAGTGATATTAAAGTGATATCATATTGAGTAACTGAATTGACTTATGAATAGTTCCCGAATAGTTAATATTTTTATAAAAAATTAAACATAAGACACTTAATATCCGTTTGTCCGTTGTAATTACTAACTTTACGCTTTAATTTTAATAGTATATATGAGTTCATTTAATTCGGATGTGGAAGCGGTAGATGCAATG
>JBBRJL010000616.1:0-1559 GCA_038219375.1 Chitinophagales bacterium
ATATCGTTCTAAGATGATTTTTTTACTCATATTCTTTATTTTATATTTACCACGGTTTGTACTCCTGCTTGCGCAAGTTTGTAACTTGTGCCCTTTACTCTATAGCCATTAATAACTAAACACATAATCTTCAAGACTCATAGGTCTTTCTAATATTTCAACATCCAATACGCCTTTTGTTCCTCTGGCGCTACTATGTAAATAATGGTCGGCTTCGCTCGCTATACCTACCACAACAAGGCATGGTTGGATGTCTAAGGCACAAGTTACAAACTTGCGCCAGCAAGGGAAATTGAGCTCTATACCTATCTCTGCTGTAGGTCTGACCCTAAATAAAAGTCGTCCATTGTATTTTGAAATTATGGGAATAGCAATACTTTCAAATTCGTCAAAAATCTTTTCCTGATCTTTAAGTATGCAGATTAATTGAGTTATATATATCATTTTGTTATTTTTTTGTGTCTAAATATTACATTGGAAATCCACTGCCCGCAATTACTTCCCACGAATTGTCAAATAATTTCCATACTCGTAAATATCTAAACTTTCCGTCAATTATTTGCTCACCATATTTTGCTTTCATGATAATACAAATTGAATTATTAAAATAGTCGAACATAAATAAATAAACAGGTTTTTTATTCAGTCGATTCAAAAAATATTTGCAAGCCTTTGCTATGGAAATATTTTCTGAAGAAGAATCAATGAAAAATATGAAGTTTATTGGACCATTTTGTATTTACTATTGGTATTAGTATCCAAAACCTATACATAGTTGAGCGGTAATGCTCAAAAAACAAAAAAGCCTTGCAGGTTTTACGCTACAAGGCTTCATATTGCTCTTAGGAAGCATTATCTTACATCATGCCGCCCATGCCGCCACCCATTGGTGAATGACCATGACCTGCGCCACCTTCTTCTTTTTTGTCTGCGATCACACATTCTGTGGTCAATACCATAGATGCGATAGAACCAGCATTTTCTAGGGCTACTCTCGTTACTTTAGTAGGATCGATAACACCTGCTTTTTTAAGGTCCTCATACTGATCTGTTCTTGCATTGTATCCATGAGCACCTGTTGATTTTGATACTTCTTGGAATACTACTGAACCATCAACACCTGCATTTTCTGCTATGATTCTTAGTGGAGCTTCTAGTGCTTTTTTGACGATAAGGATACCAAGATTTTCATCTTCGTTTAAGCCTTTAAGGTTTATCAAGCTTGCGATAGATCTCACTAATGCGACACCACCACCTGCTACGATACCTTCCTCTACGGCAGCTCTAGTAGCATTAAGTGCATCATCTACTCTGTCTTTTTTCTCTTTCATCTCTACTTCAGTAGCAGCACCTACATAAAGCACTGCAACACCACCAGCCAATTTAGCCAATCTCTCCTGAAGTTTTTCTTTATCGTAATCAGAAGTTGTCGTCTCGATTTGTGCTTTAATCTGACCTATTCTTGAATTGATATCTGCTTGTTGGCCTTTACCATTCACGATGGTTGTATTGTCTTTGTCTACAGTGATTTTTTCTGCCTGACCCAATTCTTCCAAAGT
>JBBRJL010000617.1:0-1542 GCA_038219375.1 Chitinophagales bacterium
GCTGCAGACAACTATCCTCATCAGGAAATCTTTCTTGAAATTCAAAAATCGACAAGCTTTTATACTTTGCTTCCATTTAATTTACTTTTGTTCCAGCAAATATAGTCTTTTTATACTATTGTGTATATGCCGTATTCAATAAAAATATTAAAAAAAATCTTGAAAATGTGAAAATATCTATACCAGACAAAATGACTGTTTCATGCTCTAAGGCACTTGAAAAAATTGATAATCAAAGTAAGCATTGGCACTCTATGGTTAGTGCAATTGACTTTAGTTATAGTCTAGGTAGTAGAAAAAATATGGCTGGAAAGTCAACATATGATATCTATTCTTATTTGTCAAGTTTCACAACGTTGTTGAAGAATTTGATTTATAAAATTTCTGTAAAAAAATAACTTTTGATAGAATTGATCTGGTTTTTGGTTAAAAATTTCAGGTTTGATTCGAAACCACTTTTCAATGGCATCAAAAGGGGTTTTAACTTTGAGTTCCTTACGTAAAGACCCATGTCTCCGATATAAATTATAGTATACCAAGAATTGCATTAAATCTACATTCATGGCATCTTTATCTGCATACTTTTTGATTAAGATTGTATTATTTTTTATGGTTCCGTTTACTCTTTCTACCATACCATTGGTTTTAGGGGTAGCTGGTCTTGTAAGCCTATGATCTATACCATGTTCAGAGCATTTTAGATCAAGTTTTGATGGTTTTTTGCATAATTCACCTTTCTTGCTTCGAATGAGGTAATTGGTAAACTCCAATCCATTGTCGGTTAAAATATGAGTTATTTTAAAAGGAAAAAAAGTAATGCAATGGTCAAAGAAAGACTCGGTGCTTGCGGCTGTTTTATCTTCGTAAACCAAGTAGGTCATCATTCGAGTAGCTCTATCAATAGCAACGAAAAGATAGTACTTCTGTCCATTAAACAGAGGTAAGTAAGTAACGTCTATATGGAGATAACCAGGTTGGTACTCCTTGAATTTATTAGCCTTTTCCTTTTGCTCCTGTGGTACTTTGTTTATGCCATTAGCTACTAGACACCGATAAACAGAGCTTTGAGAAATTTTAGGATTATGGGCTATCATCATTTCATGAGTTTCCCCAAGAGATACCCAAGAAACTCTACGAATACTTACAATGAGCGCTTTTTCAATGTCTGTCAAAGCATAATTTATGTTGTTTGGCCGAGATGTGACATCATCAATAAAGTCTCTATCTTTCCATTTAGAAATAGTATTGACAGAAGTATTAAACTGAGCTGCTAAATCTATATTAGAAATGGCAGAACACAACTGAATAGATTTTCTGATGTTATGATTAGTGGTGGCATTAGAATGGTAAACTTGATGCATGATATTTTTATTGGTGTAAAAACAAATGTAATCAAATTTTACCAGCTCCCCCTTTCTTTCTCCGTTTCGGCTACGCCTTTTCACTCCGAAAGAAAGGGGGAGCTGGTGTCCCCAACAACCTAGTGAAACTAGACAGTAAATCATTTATTTTATAACCTTTTGTAGCTTTGTCCGAATCTAT
>JBBRJL010000618.1:0-1540 GCA_038219375.1 Chitinophagales bacterium
AATTCTTCATTTTTTTAATAGGTATTCTTTTACTAGGTGTACCTCATGGGGCCGCCGATTTATTGGTAGCTTCTCAAACTGCTGAAACTGGGAGACTCTCCTTCTCAAAATTTAAGTTCCTAGTTGTTTATCTTTCAAGGCTATTTGCTTTTGCCGCAATCCTTTGGTTTTTTCCATTAGTTGGAAACCTTTTGTTTATATTTTTTGCTGCTTACCATTTTGGAGAAACAGACTTATACCAATTCAAAACAAATACATTATTAGGTAAAATATTTGTCATTTTCTATGGTCTTCTAATTCTTTCAGTTATTCTCCTACATCATTTTGAGGAAGTAAAACCATTATACCAAATGTTTCAAGCCGGCAAGGAAAATGCTGATTTTATTAATTGGCTTGATGTACATCGATACAATATTATTTCTGTTGTTGGAATATTATTTTTTACATCTACATTCATATATTTTCTCCGAAATTCCGATACACACAACAGAGATAAAGGCCAATTCTTAATTCGTTTGGCTATTATCTTATTTATCCTCTTCAACCTACCTATGTTGTTAGGTTTTACTTTCTACTTTGTAGTTTGGCATTCCGTTCTATCCCTTAAAAATATTGTTGCTTATTTAAGAAAAAATAATTTGTATTCAGAAAACAGGATAAAAAAAGAAATATTACTATATAGTGTATTAGCAATTGTGGGAATCGCTTTATTTGGACTAACTGGTTTTATGTTTATTAGTAGCAATGCAATTGTTGGTTATCTGTTTTTAGGCCTTGCAGTTTTAACTGCACCCCATATGCAAATAATGCATGATATGTATAATGGCTTAAGGCAAACAAAGACTTTTGAAAATTAATTATACTATAAAATATTGTGCTTTTAACGCCTTGATTAGGAACATCAAAGGCTAAAGCATACATTATATGATTTCACTAGATTTGATATTGGATTATACCTACCGGCCATTAGAACGTTACTGGGAAGGAAAAAAAGTAGCTAGGTTGCAAAGCATCCTGTTAATAACAACCTTTAGTGTAAGCGTGGTAATTGCTTTAATAAACCATTTTAATTTATTTATATTATCTGGGGCAGTTGGAAAATTAAACTTTCTACAATCCATTGAAATCTCCTTTACCTTACTTTTGTTTTTTGAAATGATTATCCTGGTATTTGTGATTCCACAATCCATTGCTAACTCAATAGGGAAACAAATAGAAATATTAAGCTTAGTACTATTAAGGTCTGCATTTAAAGAGTTCTCACATTTTGACTTTCACCTTCCAGTTCAAGATCAACTTCAGCCAGTTTATAAAATGATTTCGGATGGATTAGGCTCATCTGTTGTTTTTTTGCTACTTTCTCTTTATTATCATTTACAAAAACATAGACCTGTAACTGCTCCTAAAGATAAAATTCAATTTACTAACCTTAAACAGTACATTGCATTAATAGTATTCATATCACTTTTTGCACTTGCAATTAATGACGTATTCAACTTTATAAATACTGGAATATTAGTACATTCTATAGATTTATTTT
>JBBRJL010000619.1:0-1530 GCA_038219375.1 Chitinophagales bacterium
GGTAACCCTCACCCAAGTATTTAGTTTTAAATTATTGCTAGCTCCTGTTAGTTTTTTATTTCGAAAAATTTCTCCAGTTGCAGTTTTGGTGCCATCTAAATTAGTGCTATAAAAACTTGCAATACCATTAATGAATCTTCCAGTAAGTATAACAGAATCTGCTTTTGCAATAGAATCGGTAATAAAAATTACACTATCTATCTTAACGATAACTGTATCCTTAAATACAATGGATTTAACCTTGTCTGTTTTTGCTGAGATAGAAAAATACCAAAAAATAGAAAAAAGTATTGTATAAAAATTAAACATATTAAAAAATATTTATATAAAATTGTTTACTCCAAGAATTAGCCAAATTCTATGCCATCTATTGTAATTGACAGTAAGAATTTATAAGATAATTGGAATAATGCTGATAATCAACAATTTAAATAAAAATAAAAAGTAATATATTTATACTAATTGTACTAAACCACATCAGTAACTTCAATAACTGCACTTAAATTTAGTGCGCCATGAATATGCGGGAAAACCTCATTAATGGATCCAGCGAGTTCAAAGATTAACGGCCTCTCAACCTTTTCTTTTTCAATTTTTAACATTACTAGCTCTGTAATACCAACATAATATCTTTCTAATACACCTTTAACTTGGTCTATGGTACTACAGTGAATGAATCCCTCCTCTGCAAGTGTATCTGTTTCATAAAACCCCTTTAACAATGCTTCATCCCACTTTTTTTTAGTGGTGATATGATATATAAAATCTCCATTCATACTTATACTATTATAAAATCCTTTTAATCCGCTGTTCTAATAACATCAAATCTGCGATAATTATTGCGGCAACTGCTTCTAAAACAACAGGAACCCTCAATGCTATGCAAAGGTCGTGCCGACCTTTTATGGAAAAAGACTCCACTTTGTTGGTCTCTAAATTCCATGATTGCTGCTCTTTTGGAGTGGATGAAGTTGGTTTAACGGCTATTCGGAATATTAGTTCATTTCCATTAGTTAATCCTCCTACAATTCCTCCAGCATGATTTGACTTAGTTTTCCCAGCTTCATCTAAAATTGCATCATTGTGCTCAATTCCAAACATCTTAGCAGCAGCAAAACCTGTTCCAAACTCAATTCCTCTAACTGCAGGTATTGCAAAAACAGCATGACTAATTAATGATTCTACAGAATCAAAAAAATGTTCTCCTAAACCAATTGGCAATCCATTTACCCTACATTCTACAATTCCGCCCACACTGTCTTTTGCATCTATTGCTTTTTGTAAACCCTTTTCTACATCTGCTTCTCCTCCTATTTCTTTTATTGTTGCAATTGCATTTACACCTTCACCATCCAATAATTTTTTGGCTATTACTCCAGCAGCAACTAAACAAACTGTTAATCGTCCACTGAAATGTCCGCCACCTCTATAATCCTCATTACCACCAAACTTTTTATGAGCAGTAAAATCTGAGTGACCAGGGCGTGGAATAGCTCTTTGCTTTTCATAATCACCACTTCGCGTATTATT
>JBBRJL010000620.1:0-1516 GCA_038219375.1 Chitinophagales bacterium
TTTATTTGATGGAAAGACGATAACACAACCTGCAAATCCCAAGACACTAGTTGATTGGGTTTCGAAAAATTTCCCAACCCATGAAGTGACTTGCGCTTATGAAGCTGGCTTTAGCGGCTATTCAGCGGCACGACTATTTCAAAAACAAAACTGGAATGTATTAGTGTTAAATGCGGCTGATATTCCAAGACCGCAAAAACAAAATGTTGTAAAAACCGATAAAATAGATTGTAGAAATATCTGTAAACAATTAAAAAATGAAGCCCTTAAATCTATAACTATACCAGAAGAACAAAGAGAAAGCTTTAGGAGTTTATTTAGAGAACGCAATAATTTTGTCATGGGTTTACGACATATTAAACTTCAAATTAAAAGTTACTTAATGTATTGCGGTATAACAATACCCGAAGAGTTTGATAACGCTAGCTGGAGTAAAAATTTTATGGAGTGGATTAGACAACAAAATCAAACTTACGAAACAGGAACATTAAAAATCAATTACTTACTAAAGCGATATGATTTCATGTATCAAGAGACCTTATCAATATCAAATCAATTACGAGCTTATGCAAGAAAACATTATAAAAAGGATTATGATCTATTAAGAAGTGTACCAGGTATTGGAGGAATAACGGCATCAGCAATACTGGCAGAATTAGGAGACCTAAGAAAGTACAATCGTTTTGATGACTTGGCAAGTATAGTTGGATTTGTACCAGGAATCTATTCGAGTGGAGATACAACCATAGTAAAAGGAATAACACCACGAGCAAAAAAATTATTAAGGAGTTACATAATAGAAGCCAGTTGGCAGGCAGTAAGATTTGACCCAGTATTACAAGAATATTATCGTAGTCATTATGGAAAGCAGCCAAATAAAATTATAGTAAAGGTAGCTCGAAAATTATTAAGTAGAATTCATGCGGTTATAAAAACAGAAACACCTTATCAAATAGGCGTTATAAAATAAAAAACATTGAAAATCAATTTTACTTTTTAGCACAAGAAATTAAGAACGACTGTAAAACAGCACCGGTAGCAGCAATGACTACATTTGGTAGCAGACAGCGTTTATTTTCTTATTGAATAATATATGCTGGTAGCTAATAAATTTACAATTAGACTACAAATAGGAGTGAGCGCAAAAAGAATAAATTGATTATATTATTGGTTGGATAATTCCGAATTGGAATTTGCTTTTTAAATAAATTTAAAAAGGCGTAAAAGTTATTTCCAGTCCAGACTTTTTGGTCTTGGCAAGGGCCGACCAAAGTCTGCCCTAGAATAACTTTTATACTAAAAGTAACTGAGTGAAAATTCTTAGATTGCTATTTGTTTAGAGAGATGCGGCGTTGCTTCTGAAATTTGTTGAAAACTTTTGCTGCTTTACATAGGAGGTGCTGTTATAGGGCGTTGTTCTTGTCATTCTGTCTCTCGTTTAAAGTTCCAATTTATTAAAGGTAGTTTTCTTTTTTGGTTTACATTCCAAAGTCCGATTTGAAGTCCTCTCAGTTTC
>JBBRJL010000621.1:0-1514 GCA_038219375.1 Chitinophagales bacterium
ACAAATTGATACTGAAATACGTATTTATAATAGATAATTATATATTTTAAAAATTAAGAATGAAGATTTTTGTACTTTTTATATCTTTTTTGGCTGGATTGAGTCATTTAGAAGCAACAAATATGGGTTCCTTGCCTATCGCACCATCAAAAGATACAGTCACTTGGTTGATTCTAAATGATTTGGAATATAAAGAAAAAGATCATAAAGAGTATGGAACGGTGTATTTGCCAGAATTCTCAAAGCCTATCAAAAAACTAGCTAATAAACAAGTAGTCATACGTGGATATCTCGTACCTGTGGATAAGGAAACTTGGGCGCTTAGCAAAAATACTTACGCAGCATGTTTCTTTTGTGGGAAAGCAGGACCTGAGACCGTTATTGGATTGACATTCAAAGGGGATCCCGGCAAACTGAAAATGGATGCGAACGCCACACTGACAGGCAAATTTATCTTGAACGGAACAAATGTAGACGATTGGATGTATAGCCTAGTGGATGTAGAAGTATTGTCTATCAAATAGGTATTATAACTCCAAAATATTCTCAACTGAGAACGACTTGAATCCAAGTTCACCGATCATTCGCTCAAATTCTCCGAAAATTGGGGCATCTATCTTCAAGATTTCGCTACTTAAAGGATGCTCAAATGAAATCGACGAAGCGTGTAACATCATACTCCCCATATTAAATTGGTCTAGAAAAAACTTATTTTGCTTGTTGCATCCGTGTGGCCTATCACCTACGATGGGATGGAAAATATGAGATAAATGCTTCCTTATCTGATGTTGTCTTCCCGTCTGTGGCAATACTTTGACCAAAGAATACCTTGACGTAGGGAATTTTCCTGAAGACATATTGATTTCTACTCTTTCTAAGGTTTGGTAGTTCGTCAGTGCTTCTTGGATTTTGCCCCGATCGTTTTCTATGGCGTAATCTATGGTACCTTCATCATCCGTATATCCACGTGCGATGGTGAGATAGACTTTGTCTATATCTCGATCGCGAAAATATGCATTGAGGACAGATTGGGTTTCTTGGTTTTTGGCAAGTATTAAGACGCCCGATGTCTTACGATCTAGTCGATGTACTGGATAAACCCAATGACCTATCAAATCTCTTACCACCTGAATGACAAACTCCGTAGCAAGCGGATCGAGTGATGTCCTGTGGACAAACATACCGTTGGGTTTATTGATTGCGATGACGTCATCATCTTCGTATAGTACTTGCATATATGGTATAAAAAAAGCGATTCCTGGAGGTTGAAACCAAGAATCGCTGGTTGGTAAACTGAGTAAACTGAATTGGTTCTATTAATCCATCCTCAGATCTTCAATATGAACGCCCGGTACTGCTTTTGGGTTAAAGGCAAAAATTCCGGGTTCATACTTTTTATTAGCTGTCATATTACTTACTTTTAGTGTGTATCTCGATCCATCTCTGGAAAAGACACGTAAAGATATAATTTTATTTTGTTTATTTTATTTTGCAGAGATTGTTAGAGTTACAAA